>VGJL01000241.1 GCA_016867495.1 Candidatus Eisenbacteria bacterium
CATGATCTGCTCAGTGGAATGGCGCTTCTTCTTCATCGATCCCCCTTTCCAATCCAGCCGGAATCCTAACATCCCAACTGGACCGGTTTCAGGGGGTCAGGTCATTGGACGTCTTGCCAGCCATTCTGTTCACTCCAACTTCCAGGGAGTGACCGCGGTCCGAGCCCTCTCACTCCCTGAGGCCTTGCAGACAGAATGGACACAAGCCGAGAGTCTCGGCGGTTCAAGACAGCGCATCGCGCCATCTGAGGTGTAACCGGAGGGGCGATGCGTTGTCTCCTCTGAACCAGGCTTTCCTGCTATAATTCCCCCCGGGTGCTTTGCCTCTTGTGGAGGGAACATGGTGGTCCGCCTCAGACTCGCGATCGTCTCCTGTCTCCTTCTCCTTTCCTGTCTCCTTCTCCTCTTCTATCTTCTCTTCCTTGGATGTCTGACCATCCCGCTCTGGCCACAGCCGGCGTCGGGCTGCGATCTCGGCAGACCGCCGGGATGGGAGCGGGGAACGGGCGGTGGATGCGCTTCTCGAGGAGCATGTTCGGGTGGTGGCTTTGCTGCGCCCTGTACGGGCGCGCCCCTTCTCGGCACGGAGCGGACGGTCTACAGCCACCTGATCAGCACTGAGAACTCGGGCTACAACCCCGACTGCAACCCGTGGCTCACCGCCGGCGAGGATGAGCTCTTCTACATCATCTTCGATTCGATGAACGGGCCGCCAAAGCCCGGCTACGAGGGGCAGTGGGACATCTACGTCTCCCAGTGGGATCCGGTGACCCGCGCGTGGGGACAGGGCACGAACCTGGGGCCCAACATCAACACCGAGGGGCCCGAACGACGTCCCACGACGACGGCCACCGGCGACACGCTCTTTTTCTGCCGGGCGACCTCGATCATGGTCTCGATCCGGACCGCCGGCGAGTTCGGACCCGCCACGATGCTCTTCCAGGGATCGGATCCGGCGATCACGAGCGATGGGATGCATCTCTACTACGTCCGCAACAACGATATCTGGGTCGCGGACCGCGGCCCCTCGATCTACCAGTGGTTGAACCACCGTTCGATCGGCCCTCCCGTCAACACCACCGCGGCCGAGGTCCGTCCGATGGTGTCGTCGGACGGGACCAAGCTCTACTTCAGCGACTTCGGGGGCGCCCGCCCTGGAGGCTACGGCGGGGCGGACCTGTGGGTCTCGACCTGGACCGGCTCCGCCTGGGGCGTGCCCGTTAACGTCGGCCCGCCGGTCAACACGGACCGCATCACATGCACGCCGTTCCTCGTCCGCGACGGAAGCCGCTTGTACACGGCATCGGAATCGTTTGAGGGAAGCAGGGGGGATGAGGACATCTGGGTCGCTTACGCGGACTCGCTCCCCCAAGCAAGGGTCGTGACGGCGGCCCCGGGGACCTGGACCATGACGGGTCAGCTCGCGGGCGCATGGAATGTCTATGACCTGGTCGAAGGGCTGGATGGGACGATCTACGCCGCGACCATGCCACCGGCCGTGGTCTTCCGGTCTACTGACCAGGGCGCGACCTGGACCGCGACCGCGCCGCTTCCGAACGCCATGATCGCATACTCGCTCCTTGCGGCGAGCGATGGCGCGATCTACGTAGGGACATACCCGAACGGCGATGTCTTCCGCTCGCCCGACCGCGGGGATCACTGGGCGCCGACGGCGAACCTGCCGGTGGCGACGGCCGTGCGCGCCCTGTTGCAGACATCGGACGGGCGCATCCTGGCCGGGACATCGCCGCTGTGCCACATCTACGCGACCACCAATGGAGGCTCGAGCTGGAACCTGCTCGGTCCCACTGTCGGACTCTCCGACGGGATCACGGCACTCTTCGAGACATCGGATGGGAATCTGTTCGCGGGCGCGTGGGGGCGCCCCAATCGTTCGACCGACGGGGGAGCGACCTGGATCCGGCAGGAGCTGCCGCCATCCTTCGGAGAGCATGTCGCGAGCATCGAGTCGTTCCTGGAAACTGATGGCGGGACGCTCTGGTGGACCGGTTGGGTCCATGCTCACGGCGGCTATGTCTTCCGAAGCGTCAACAGCGGGGCGGTATGGGACACCACCGGTCGGGTCATGGTGGGACCCGTCCATGCCGTTCGCATCTACGACATCGTGGAGACGGACTCCGGAGATCTCTTGATTGGCTATCAGCCGGGACCATCCCTTGTCGCCTCTCGCTCGACAGATGAAGGCACGACCTGGGTCCAGGAGGGGTCGCTTTCAGAGGCGCACGAGATCCTGCGCTTCCTGAAGCTCCAGGACGGCACGATCCTCGCCACCACCACGCCCAACGGGGATGTATTCCGGTGGACTCCTGGGGTGACCGCGGCGGAGCCTCCCGAGGCCGGTCCGTCCGGGGAAACGCCCGCGGAGGCTGCCATCGATGCAGTTCTGGGCGCCATGCCGAACCCGGTTCTCGGCGCGACGACGGTGCGCTACCAGGTCGCGCAGGGAGGCCGCATCCATCTCTCGATCGTCGATGTGACGGGAAGGGTCGTCTGCGTCTTGCGGAACGCGCGCGTGCCCGCGGGGCGAAACGAGATCGTCTGGAACGGGGCGGACTCGGCGGGCCGGCCTCTCAAGAACGGGGTCTACTTCATCAGGCTGGAGAGCACCGGGCGCGTCACGTTCCAGAAGGTGACCTTGTTGCGGACGTGAGCCGGAGGGAAGGGCGAGGCCTACCGGACTCGCTGCCTTGCCCCCTGGACTTCCTGCGCCGGCTGGCGGCTCTGGTCTCGTTCCCGTATAGCCATCAGGTTCGCTACCATGGAGTGTTCGCGAACCGCAGCCGGATGCGGCGGTGCTTGCCTTCTGCTCCGTCGCGGGAGGTTGCCGGTGTTGAGGCCGAGCCGACTTCCGATCTGGAGCTGCATGCCGCGGGGAGGGTGGGGGGTGAGGGAAGGGGGCAGAGGGCGTCGTTTTCTCGCCGTCCCCGCGTACCGTGGGCGCAGTTGCTGCGCCGGCTGCTGCACGTCGATGCTCTTTCCTGCCCGCGGTGCTCGACGGCGGCGAAGTCGATCCCGATGGTTGTGCTCGCTTTCCTGACCGAGCACAACCATCGGCCCGCCGCAGGCAGCGACCCTACCGAATCACTGCGATCCTGCCCACGCGCGAACGTCCCGCGACTGTGACCCTGAGCGAGTAGATTCCGGAAGGCAGATCCGCGACTTCCAGCCGGATGACATGCTCTCCGGCCGACCGCGATTGACAGATGCGACCGCGGACGGATCGCCCGCGGAGGTCCAAGAGCTCGCACTCGACCTCGGCGTCCCCACGGAGCCGGTAGCGGACGGCGATGTCCCTCCGGGCGGGATTCGGGAAGGCCCTC
>VGJL01000242.1 GCA_016867495.1 Candidatus Eisenbacteria bacterium
CCCGCGTCGAGAAGGGCTTTGGCGGTGCCGAGCGCGCCACGCTCCGCGGCGGCGTGGAGAGGGACCATGCCGTTGGAGTCGGCCGCCGAGGCCTTGGCGCCGCGCCGGAGCATCTCGGCCACGCGGGCCGCATCATCCCGATACGCGACCCAGTGCATGGGAGTGGTGCCGTTCCGATCGCCCTGGTTGATATCGACGCCGCGCTCGAGAAGAAGATCGACCAGATCCCACAGTCCGCGCATGCAGGCCGACGGCAGGAGCGTGCCTCCCTGGGGGGAGACATGGTTGAGATCGGCTCCCGCGTCGAGGATCATCTGGATTGCAGTCGGGTCGCCTCCCGAGATGGCGAAGCTGAGGGCGTAGGCGCCGTTCTTGTCGCGCCTGTTGACATCAGCTCCCTGGTCCAGGAGGAACCGGACCATCTCCGACTTGCGGTGCAGGGCCGCCACGTGAAGGGGCGTGCTCTCGTCTCGGTCGAATCCGTCGATGTCGGCGCCGGATTGCAGGAGCAGCCGGGCGATCTCCACCTGCCCCTGCATGGCGGCCAGGTGCAGCGGCAGCTCCGCGCACCCCGCCTCGCTCGGGCTGCGTACGAGGGCGGGGTCCGAACGCAGAAGCTCAGTGACGCGGTCGAGGTTTCCGGCCGTGACCGCCTCGTGAATCTCCCCCGCGAGGAGAGATGACGCGGGGGAGATGAGAATCAGAGCGAACAGGATCGATGCGCGCAGCGGCCTCATTGGGTCCTCCTGGCATCTCCGCCGGGGGACGGCGGAGAGTTTCTTCTTCCCCGGGGCAGGGATTGCCAATCCACGCCACACAGACGCGTCAGGAGGCGGATTCGTTCAATAGACGCCGGTCCGCTGCGATTCAGATGGTTGCGACGATCCTCCTGTAGGTGGAGTAGCGGGCGCGGAGGGAGGGATTCCCCCCCGCGGCCTCCCGGACAGCACAGTCCGGCTCGCTCAGGTGCCGGCAATCAGCGAAGCGGCAGGCCGCGGCATGCGCTTCGAGGTCGGGGAAGTAAGACGCCAGATCCCCCGGGCTGATCTTCCAGAGCCCGAACTGGCGGACGCCGGGCGTGTCGATGATGCGGATCCCGCCGGGGAGCCGGATGAGCCGGGAGGCGCTGGTCGTATGGCGCCCCCTGTCCGTGGCCCTGCTCACCTCGCCGGTCTGCAGATCGAGGGACGGATCGAGAGCGTTCAGGATCGAGGACTTCCCAACCCCGCTGTGTCCCGCGAGGACGCAGGTCTTCCCCTCGGCGAGGCGGCGTATCTCGTCGATGCCCTCGCCGGTAGCGGCCGACGCGTCGATCACGCGGAGACCGATCTCACGGTACGGGCCGAGCGCTCGATCGATCTCCGCCCGTTCCTCGGCCGAGCGGATCAGATCGACCTTGTTGACGCAGAGTGCCGCCTTAGCGCCCCCGACCTGGGACGCGATGAGGATCCGGTCGATCAGGCGCGGCCGGATGGGAGGGCTCTGAGCCGAGGCCACGATCAGCACGAGGTCGATGTTAGCGGCGAGCACCTTCATCTTCTGGCCGGTGATCGTGTCGGGGCGCGCGAGGACGGTCCGGCGGGGATGGACGCTCACGAGGCGCCCGCGCGCGCCCGCGCGCGCCGCGAAGGCGACTTCATCGCCAACAGCGACCGCGCCGTCGCCTCCCGCCATCGGCACGGGTCCGTATCCGCAGGCGACCTCGATGTCTCCGTCCCAGACCGTGCAGGAGTCGCGGAGGATGGCGGTGACGATCCCTCTCTGGATCGCCTCGGCGTCGCGTTCCATCCCGGCCGGCGCGGCGGAGTCTCCGAGGAGAATCTCGGTCGCCACATCGCGGAGCGGGCGGTTCCTGGAGCGAGTGGGGACGTAGTTGGGCTCGTCCGTCTCGCCAAGCCAATCGCGCCAGTTCCGGGAGCCATGGCGGGTGTCCCCGGAGGACGGCGATTCGACTTCCAGTCCACTGCCTCCCCGACGCAGGGTTCTGGCTCGTTTGTAGAGGACGCGGCGCTCTTCCGGCGACATCCGCTCGATCCGGGCGTTGAGCGCCTTCTGGGTCTTCTTGTCCAATGTCTTCCACCTCATCCCGAGTCGGTCATCCGTGGGGAGATCCCTGGGCTCGATTCGACTCGGGGCGAGGCGCAACCCATCCGGAACCTCCCGTGCGATCCACGAGGGTGTGTGGCGATGCGGATGGGCGGAATGGACCTCGACCCGATCCGGCCCGGCGGCCGGATGATCTCGGGGGCCTGCCTCTTTCTGGTCTGGAGGAAGTCGCCTAGGCGAGGGCGGAGGCCAATCCCGCCATGTTCGCAAGGGCTCTTGTCATGGAATCGAGGGCCTCCTTTCGGTCCGGTTGCGTCCGGTCGATTCCGGAGTCAACGTTGTCAAGGATGCCTGAAGGAGCGGCACGACGTCAAGACCCATCCGGATTGCGATTCGCAGACATCGCCCCCCCGCCGCGGATCGCGGCTCGCCACGACATGCCGCGGATCGCGTGCCCCGGATGGAATCGTGCGTGCCGTGTGGCTCCATGACGACGGCAATCAGGAGCCGGGCGAGCGCAGCCCATGGCCCGCGTCCCCGGTGTCGGGCGCATGGGAGTCCGTCCTCGAAGGGGGCCATGCTCCCCCCAGTCCCCCTGGCGGTCTCGCGAGCGGTGTGCTATGATAGTTGAACACCGTTCGTCGGGGGCGCACGCCCAGAACGCCATGGCCGACAGGAGGTTGCGGATTGCATAACAGATTGTGGATCATCGGATTGGCCCTCCTCGGGATATTCGCGGCTCCGGCCTTGGCGAACTTCCAGGTGTCGGGGACGTTCCTGTACGAGGACTTGCCGATCGACATCAACGGCTTCCAGAGTCCGCATCCCTCGAGGCCCGTGCGGTTGGTCGACGTGAAGGTGATCGACAACACGACACAGGCTACGCTCGCGACCGGGTCGACCGACTTGAACGGGAGCTTCTCGTTCAACGTGACCGACAGCCAGGTGCGGAACGTGGCGATCCTGGCGGTGGCTCAGAGCAGTTCGATTCCCAACCTGGATCACTACGTGACGCAGTGGGGGTCGTCGCAGGTGCACGCCTATCAGGGCATCCTGGTGCCGAGCCACAATCCGAGCGCTGACATCGACATGGGCACGGTGACGATGCGGTATCGCGCGGGCGCTGAGGGCTTCAACCTCTACGACGCCGCCCTGGACGCCGCGGACTTCATCGCGTCGATGGAGGGCGGGGCGAGGCCTACGGGCTGCCGGATCCGCTTCACGCTCGATGTGAGTCCGGACCAGGCCTACTACAGCGGCGGGGTCGTCTATATGGGAGGCAATTACGGCTA
>VGJL01000243.1 GCA_016867495.1 Candidatus Eisenbacteria bacterium
CGGATGGGATCCGTCGATCGACATGCTCCTGGGGCTCGATCGATCCTTCGACGTCCTGTTCCTGGTCGGATATCATCCGGGGCCCGCGGTCCCCGGGGGAGTCCTCTCGCACACATTCACATCGCGGATCATCGATCTGCGCATCAACGGGAACCCCTGCAACGAGGCCGTCATCGCCGCCCTGCAGGCAGGGGAGCTCGGGATACCGGTGGGACTCGTCACCGGCCAGGCGGAGTTGCGCGACGAGATCGCTCCGACGATGTCCGATGCGGTCTTCGTCTCGACGAAGAGGGGGTTCGCCTACCAGGCGGCCCTGCTGGAGCCGATGACGGAGTTGCGGGAGAAGATCAGGGAAGGGGCCAGGGAGGCCGCCTCCCGCCGCGCCACGGGAGATTCGCTCCGCCCCTTCCGGCCCGATTCCCCGCTGCGCCTCGAGATGGAGCTATCGACGGTCGAGGCGGCGCTCGCCGCCGAGAGGCTCCCGGGGATGGAGCGCGTCTCCGCGGGCGGACTCGTCCTCACGGCCCCGGACGCCGGGACGCTCGTCAGACGCTTCTTCGGCACGCTCCAGGTCCTCTACGCCGTGCGCGACGCCCCATGACCCTGTCGGTCGGAGAGACCGTGGCGCGCCTGATCCTCCCCTGCGTCCTCTCCTACATCCTCGCCGCCTCGGGAGCCGGGCCGTCTCGCGGGAAGACGCTGGAGGAGGCCTTCAGCGGCGCGAGCGCCTGGCGGGCCGACAGCGTCCTCTCTTCTGCCCCCTTCGAGGGGCGAAGGAGCGGCACGGCGGGAGGGCGCGCCGCGGAGGAGTGGATCGCCGCGCGCTTCCTCGATTCGGGGCTCCTCCCGGCCTCGGCGGATCAGACCTTCTTCCAGGACTTCCCCGTGATCGGCTGCGAGGCGTCCAAGGCCTCTCTGGAGCTGCTGGACGGACCGTTCGGCAGGATCCGCTTCGTTCTTGGCGAGGACTTCACCCTCCTTCTGACGCCCGCGGACGGCAAGGTCACGGCCGAGGCTGTGATTGTCGGATACGGAATCGACTCTCCGCAGAAGGAAAGGAACGACTATGGCGATGTCCGGCTGGAGGGAAAGATCGCCGTGATCCTCCGCGAGCATGTCGAGGACGGCAGGGACTGGAGCGAGGAGTACAAGCGGACCCACACATTCGCCGCGGCGCGCGCCCGGGGAGCCGCGGCGGTCCTCTATGTCCAGGGGGAGCGTCCGGTCGCTGGGGCAGCGCTCGAGCCCGGCGTCCACGATCCCTCAGTCCCCGCGGGGTTCATCTCGAAGAGGATCGCCGACCTGCTTCTGCGCGAGACGGGATGGACGCTCGACGATCTGAAGGAGAAGCTGAAGGACGGGCCTCGCCCGGTAGCGACAGGCAAGCGGCTCCGATTCGAGGTCAAGGCCAAGAGGACCGAGCCGGCGACGGGGCGCAATGTCCTCGGAATGATCAGGGGAAGCGATCCAGTCTTGGGGAGCGAGGTCGTGATCTTCGGGGCTCATCACGACCACCTCGGGATCGACGCAGGCGGACATCTCTATCCGGGGGCGAACGACAACGCGTCGGGGACGGCTGTCGTGATCGAGATGGCGCGCGCGTCGAGGGAGTCCGGCTGGAAGCCGCGCAGGAGTGTCCTCTTCGTCACATTCGGAGGGGAGGAGATGGGGCTTCTCGGCTCGAAGCGCCTGGCGGCCCATCTTCCTTTCGACTCCTCGCGGGCGGTCGCGATGCTGAACCTCGACATGGCGGGCCACGGCGACGGCGGTTTCGGTCTGGCCGGCGGGACGAGGCTCGGTCCTCCTTATATTTCGTGGCGGGCAGGACTCGATTCGGTTCGCGCGGCCTCGTTCGAGGAGTACAGGCTAGACGGCGAGCACAGCGACTATAGTCCCTTCGCGGCCCGCGGGATACCCGCGCTATCGGCTTGGAGCCGCGGCCGGCATCATCGTTACCACGACATCGAGGACGAGGCGCGGCATGTCCCGCCCGAGAATCTCGAGGCTGTCGGCCGGGGCCTCGCTTCCCTCCTATTGTCGATCGCGGATCATCCCGAGCCGCTCGCTGACGGCTACGGCGTCGAGCGCGCGCTCCGCGCGGACGCCATCCAGATCGGATTCGCTCCCCTGGACGCGGCGATCCTCGTCGATCCCCTGCGCGAGACGCTCGACGGCGACGGCCGCATTGCGGGCCGCCTGGTCCTGTGCGATCAGGGACGGATCGACACCGGCGAGATCCTGCGCAGACTGGGCTCCCTCTCGAGCCTGACGGACGATCGGCCCTGGCTGAGAGTGATCGACGAACTCGGAGAGACCGGGGATGCCCGCGACGAAATGGCGGTCGCCCTCCTTCCCGTACTCGCCCTTCCTACCCTTGAGGGGATAGGCGCCTCCGGAGCGCGCGCCCTCTGCGCCGCCGGTCTCGCCGGGGCGATCCTGCCGAGCGGGGCGGCGATCCCCTCCCGAGAGGTATGCCGCGCCCTCGCCGATCAGGGCCGCTTCGTGATGGCCGGGAGCCTCAGTGGCTGGCGCGAGATCGCCAGAAGCATCTCTGATCTGCCCCTTCTCGTGCGGTGGGATCGGACCGCGGGAACTCCTCCCGCTCCCCCCGACTCGGCGGACCGCGGCCGCGTCCTTCTCGTCCTGCGCGTCGAAGGAGTGGCCGACTCGGCCGCGATGAGGGAGTCGATTGCTTCGTGGGGAGCGCAAGCGGTCCACATCGATATCGCGGCGGGCCTGGAAGTCGGCGTCGAAGACCGGGAGAGCCTGCAGTTCCTCGCATGGCTCCGCCGGCGGAGCTGGGCTGGAAAGGCTGTCGAGGCGCTGCTGGGAGGAAACCTGCGCCGGTTCTAGGCGGGTCCGATGGACTCAGGCGCTGTTCTTCGGCCTCTTCGGATCTTCGCCCCGTTTCTTCGGGAGCCTCTCCGGGTCTCTCTCCTGGCTCTTTCCCCGTCTCTTCTCTTTGCTATCCTCCTCGACGACCTTCTCTTCTGCCTCCCCCGCAACCCCCGGTATCACTAGATCGGTCTCGTCGAGGAGCCCGGGGTCTTCCTCCGGGTCCAGGTACTCTTGCCAGTTCTGTCTCTTTTCGATGATCCGATCGGGGCGCGCATGGCTCTTCTTCTTGCCGTGACGCTCCGGCCCCACCTTGAACGACCGCCGCTCCATCTCCTCTTCCGACCCGCCGTCTCGGGGACGGCTGTTCCAAGGTGGCGCCCTCGCCGGCCATTCGCCGGAGACGCGACGGCGCCGCCATCGCCACTTCCTATCGGCATACGCGCGCCGGGAAGTGGAGTGGATTCCGCCTGATCCCGGCGAGGAGACGATAGCATGG
>VGJL01000244.1 GCA_016867495.1 Candidatus Eisenbacteria bacterium
GCACACCGCCGGCAACCCGGACCTCTTCGGCCGCGCCGGAGCGGTGCGGCTGTTTCCGGAGATAGCGGGAGGCTCGGTGTGGAAGGCGGAGTGGGACGGGAATCCGGACCAGGCCCCACGCGTCAGCTTCGGCTGGGACGAGCACGTCGAGGCGACCTGTCTCGCATCGGGGAACGAATTCGATGGCTCTCCCTGGCAGGCGCGGGGGACGACGCCGTGGACGCATTATCCGGTCCTGAGCTTCGTTGCCGCGGAGGGCTCTTGCGCGCAGACGTCGGTCTTCTTCTATGGGGATCCGGCCCTCGAGCCCCTCTGCATCGGACGGTCGGAGCGGGCGGAGTGTGGAGATGGAACGAATCCTCCTTGGCTCCGGACCGGTCTGGGTGGGCTTGGCCCTCTTCCCAGCGACTTCGCTCTCCCCGATGATTGGGACCAGAACGCGAGCACCGAGCTGCCGGCGATCCGCGTGGGGCCCGAGTGTCTGATTCCCCGGCCCAACCCGACGACGGGCGAGCTCCGGCTTGTGGTCTCCGGGGGGGCGAGGCCCGACCGGATCGACCTGCTTGATCTGACGGGACGTCTCGTCGCGCGGTTCGAGGGCGCCCACCTCGATCCCGATCCTCAGGGGATTCGGATCAACCTATGGAATCTGCCGGCGGGCAGATTCTGGCTGCGTCTTCACACTGTCAATGAGGGAGAGGAGGTTCACGGTGTCGTCATTCTCCGCTGACGTCCTGCCGGCGCTGCTGGTCGTCTCGCTGTTGTCCTCGGGCGGTCCGGCGGAACGGCCGCTCGCGCGGGCCGACTCGCGGGCCGACTCGCTCGCGGTCCGGCTCCGCCATCTCGAGTCCCTGGAGCGCGCGGAGATGCGCGCAGGCATGGAAGGCGAGGGAAAGCTGGAGGAACGGGATGGCTGGCTGCGGGTCGCGACCGAGGCCTCGCGTCTAGCCGAAGATCTCGATCGGAGCAATCGGGACTCCGATCATCCCGATTCCCTATCGTCGCGCGCGGCGATCGTCGCTCTCAAGGCCCGGGCTCGGGCCCTGGGGCTCCACGCGGCGCTCCTCGACGCCGCCTCGCGGTCCATCGCAACAGGAATGCCCGCTGCCGGGATGCCTTCCGTCGGGCCGGCATCCTTCGCGGCGCTATGGGAGGGAGCGATCTCCGATCTCGTCGCGTACATGGAGCGATGGCCCGCCCTGTGGCGCGAGAATCTCGTGGTCGGCGATGCGGAGATCTACCTTCCATTCCATCTCCTTGCCTTGAGCGCCTGCGACACCTACTCGGGAGACGACTATGTCTTGCCGCGGGCGGCGCTCGATCGCCGCATGGGGGAGTTCGCCGACTCGCTCGCCCGATGCTGTCTGCAGGAGAGGCGCTGCCGCGAGGTGAGCGGGGGCGATTGCCCGGCCTACGTCGCCTCCGTCCTCGCCCGCTGCATCGATCTCGACGCTCTCCTCGGTTTTCGCTTCGGCGCGATGTACTGGGCATTGCCGCCGGGGCGGCCTGTTCGGACCCCATCGGCAGACAGGTTCATCGCCTCCGCGACGATCGGGCTCCTCTCGGAAATCAAAGCGGCGGCGACCCTGGCGGCGTTCGGCGCGCCGCTCGATGGCCGAGATGCAGAGGCGGCGGCGCTCCAGGCCTTGCGAAGCGGCCAAGGACTCTGGCCCCCCGATCTGGATCCGTTCCGCTCGGTCCCGGGCATCAGGAATCCCCGCCCGGGTCGGGAGGGGCGCCTCAAGTGCGATCTCGCGATCTACCGCGGATGCTATGAGGCGGCGGATCCAAAGGCCGCCGAGTGGCTTCGAGGCATGCTCGGGGAGGGCGAAGAGATCATCCTCATCGACCTTCCGTGAGCGAGCCGCCGGGTCGGCGACCCCGATCTCCCTGCTCCCTCGCTATGGGGGTCGAAGATCGAGGCTCTCGGAGCTCGGCATCCGCAAGACCTCGGCCACAAGAACTCGGCCCTGCGTTGATTCCCGCGCGCATCCTCACTACCATGGCGGCCTGTCGGAGGAACGCGCTTGGAGATCGGCAGAGCATCGGCCTCGACGGGGCGATCCGTTCGGAGCCGCCCGGGAGAGAGGGCCGCGGGAAGCTGCTGGCTCTGTCGGGGATCCGATCTGGCGATCCTCCCGTTTCGCTACGCCTTTCGAGGCCGGCACCTGTACGGGGTCCGCTGCTGCGGCTGCGGCCTCGTCTTCGTCCATCCCCAACCGGCCCGGGAAGAGATCGCGGCGATGTACGACGAGGCCTACTTCACCGAGTGCGGCCCGGAGCGCGGCGCCCACGGGGCGCTTCCCTACCTTGATCGCGCCGAGGCGTCGCGTCCCAAGATGCTCGGCGCGGCGCGGCGCCTGGAGAAGCTCCTCAAGCCCTCGGGCGGCCCGCGCGGCCGCCTCCTCGAGATCGGGTGCGGGCCGGGCTATCTTCTCTCCGCTCTGCGCGAACTCGGCTGGTCGGTCTCTGGCCTCGAGATCTCCGGCTTCGCGGCGCGGCGCGCGCGGGAGGAGTTCGGGCTCGAGATCGCGCAAGGCCCGATCGCCCGCGAGGCGTTCCCCGCCTCGAGCCTCGACGCCGTTCTGATGGGCGATGTCCTCGAGCACCTCGCCGATCCCCTCCCATCGCTGGGTATCGTCCGCGAGTGGCTGGCGCCGGGAGGGCGCCTTGTGATTGCGCTCCCCTCGACGATGAACCTCCTCTCCACGAAGATCGGGCTCGCGGCGCACCGGATCCTGGGCAGGTTCAGGACGCTCAGGATCGCGCCGTACCACCTCTTCGAGTACACGCCTCGAACGGCGCGCGCGATGCTGGCCGCCTCGGGGTTCGATCTCATCGATCTGCGCCAGTCGGCCGTCCGCCTCGGGCGCATGCCGCGGGGCGGCTCGATCCTCGAACGGGGGGCGAAGCTCGCCGCGCAGCTTCTCGCCCACGCGACGACCCGGTCGCTCAATCGTGGCGGGGATCGACTTCTGCTTGTCGCTCGGAAGCCGCCCGCCTGCCCCGAAGGAGAGCGGCGAGACGGTGCAGCGCCGATGCGTGCGAGTAGCGGAAGATAGGGACCGGCTCTCCTCCGAAGCTCTCCTTGAACTCCTCGACCCCCCGATTGCCGCCGCTGGGCAGGAAGTCGTAGTCGCGGAACCGGTCGGCGATGGCGTCGCGGATGATCCTCTCCTGCAGTAGGACGTTGGGCCGGAGCGAGCGGGCCTCGTGGTCGAAGTAGCCGGCGTGGTAGTGGACATGGCCGTTCCAGCGCACGATGAAAGCCCCTCCCAGGACCCTCCCCTCATGCTCGGCAACGTAGAGG
>VGJL01000245.1 GCA_016867495.1 Candidatus Eisenbacteria bacterium
CGAGATGCTCCGGCGCGGCGCCAAGGCCTCGGCGGCCGACTCCAACGGCATGGTCCCTCTCCACGCCGCCGCGGAGCGTGGCGCGCTCGGCACCGCCAAGGCCCTTCTCGACGCGGGCGCCGATCCGAACGCGGCGAATCGTTTGGGGATGACTCCTCTCATGTACGCCTCCATCCCCCATGGCGCCAATCCGGAGATGATCCGCTTGCTTGTCTCCCGAGGCGCCGATCCCAACAAGAGCTCCGCCCGCTTCAACGCGCCTCTCAGCGTCGCGGCGCAACGGGGCAACGCGGACATCGCCGCCGCTCTCCTCGATGGGGGAGCGGATCCCATGCCCTCCGGTGGGTACAATCAGCAGACCCCGCTCCACGTGGCGTCGATCCTGGGAAAGGCCGAGCTCGTCCGCGTTCTTACCGACCACGGCGCCGAGCTGAACGCCAAGGACGCCTCAGGGGCAACGCCGCTGGATCTCGCCGTTCGCTACGGGCATCAGTCGGTCGCGAGCCTGCTCGGGGGCAGGGGCGCGCAGGGCGCGCCGTGGGGTGGCGCAAGCGGTTCAGGACTCGCTTCGGCTGGCCGGCCTCCCGCGGGAGACGCGACGATATGGCATCTGGGACACAGCGGCTGGGGCGTGAAGACCCGCGAGCACTTCCTGGTCTTCGACTACTTCGACCAGGACAATCTCCCCGACTCGCCGGGCCTCTGCAACGGCTACATCGATCCCCGCGAGATCGCCGGGGAGGATGTGACGGTCTTCGTCTCGCACGAGCACGCGGATCACTACGACCCGGTGATCTACGAGTGGCGCGAGCAGGTTCCTGAGATCACCTACGTGCTGGGCTTCCGCCCGCCCCAGCCGCCGCCATGTCCGGTGGAGCAGATCTCGCCGCACGAGACGAGAATGATCGACGGGATGACAGTCACGACCATCCGCTCGAACGACAGCGGCGTGGGGTACCTGATCGAGGTCGACGGCCTTCTCATCCTCCACGCGGGAGATCACGCCAATCGCAACCGCGATCTCTCGGGGGACTACACTCCCGAGATCGCCTACCTCGAGACCAGGGGCGCGAGACCGGACATCGCCTTCCTCCCGGTGACGGGCTGCAACTTCGGCGATCAGGTCGCGGTCAAGATCGGAACTGAGTACGCGCTCGATCGCCTGAAGCCGCTTCTCTTCGTCCCCATGCACGGAGGCCAGTTCAATCCGACGTACCGCGACTTCGTTCGGGACGTGAGGGACCGCCACCCGCGGGTCAGGATGGAGCATGCGGAGGTCAGGGGGGATCGGATCCAGTTCAGCAAGATGCGGGCGAGCTAGCCGTATCTGACTGGATCTGAAGAGCGAGCAGGCCCTGCGCAGGGCGTTCGAGGTCAAAGAGGATCGCGGAGGCCGGACGGCCTCCGCGATCCATGTTCGTCCGCTCCGCGGCTCGTCCCCGGCGGCGCTCGGCGGCGCCCGGGGATCCGAGCAGGGAGCGACTACCTCGTCATGACGAGCTTCCTCGTCAGCGTCCTCTCGGGAGTGGTCAACGAGTAGAGATAGACGCCGCTCGGCAGAGGCCTGCCCGCGTCGTCCCTGCCGTCCCATGCGACGGTGTGAACTCCCGCCTCTCGCCCTCCCGTCGTCAGGCGCCGGACTTCGCGGCCCTGCACGTCGAAGATCGACAGGGTCGCAGGCGCCGGCTTGTCCAGCGCGAAGCGGATCGATGTCTCGCCCTCGAACGGGTTCGGGATGTTCGGTTCGAGATCGACCCTTTGCGTCAGATCATCGCCCACCGCCTGCGGAGCCTGCTCGACGGTCATGATCAGAGTCACGAGTCGGATCGGCGAGTTCGGATCGTTGCACGGGATATGGAGCGTGTCCCTGTAGGTGCCAACATTGAGACCCGTCGCATCGAAGGTGATGACTGACACCTGACTCCCGCTAGGCGGGATCGAGCCGCTCGTCAAGGACTCCGTCACCCAGGGGATCGGCTCGCTCCCCTCGTTCATGTCCCAGATCAGGGTGTCCTGGGTGCCCGTGTTGCCGATGGTCAGATCCCGGTTGAGTGTCGTGTTCTGATCCAGCGTCACGAAGAAGGTCCCCGGGCTCGCGGTGATGTTCGGATAGGTGGCGGGCACCGAAGTGATTCGCAGCACGATGTCCCAGTTCCCGTACTTGGAGATGCCGCCCCATGGGCTATTCGGCGAACGGCGCACCCGCACGTAGAGGTTCTGGGTCGTCGCCGTAGTGTAGCTCACCAGCGACCGAAGGTTCTCGAAGGTGTTGAAGGACCCTGGGCTTGGCGCGGCGACGTTGTCGTGCGCGATCAGCACGGTGCCGGCGCTGTTCTGGAACTCGATGTAGGTGTCCGCCCCGTCCCGCATGATCGACGTCTCGGCCTGGTAGGTGCATCCCGCCAACCCCTCGAACATCATCCAATCTTCGTCACCGGCAGGCCAGGTCGTGTGATGGGTCCTCAAGCCCCTGCCGATCTCGACGAAGCCGTAGTAAGTTCCGGGCGACGCGTGGCTGTCGTCGTCCTCATAGGCGTCGTCGACGTACTGGATCCCGTGGTTCAGTTGCTCGATCTGGAGAAGCTCGGCGGTCTGGGGGCTCGCGACGCTGGCGATCCAGAGATCGTGGTAGTCCTCGTAGGTGAGGGTGCCGCTGAACGGCGGCTGAGAGAGGTAATCCCGGGTGAAGTCCCACGACTCCTGGAAGGTCCGATCCATCTGGTAGCCGGGCTCGTCATCCACGCCGGGGGTGTTATCGCCGGTCATGTCACCGTCGACCTGGTCCCAGAGGCAGGCCGTGATCGAAACCTCGCAGGAGGCGCTTTCTCCCCCGCCGTAGGTCTCGACGTCGTAGGAGAAGCTGATCACGCCCGTCGTCGAGTCGCCCGTCGAGTTCATGTAGACCTGGGGATGGAGATACCCGGCCCAGTCCCGCGTCCCGCAGCTGAAGAAGGTCGGCCAGCCCTCGCCGAACGAAAGCCGCGGATCCTGCGCGCTGTCGTCCACGTAGTGCCCACCTCCGGGATTGTCCGAGAATCCGCCGTAGGCGTACTGGACGAAGTGGCCGAACTCGTGAAGGAGGATCGTGTCGTCATAGCCGTAATTGCCTCCCATATAGACGACCCCGCCGCTGTAGTAGGCCTGGTCCGGACTCACATCGAGCGTGAAGCGGATCCGGCAGCCCGTAGGCCTCGCCCCGCCCTCCATCGACGCGATGAAGT
>VGJL01000246.1 GCA_016867495.1 Candidatus Eisenbacteria bacterium
GAGGTGACGGCACGCGCGAGCGGCCCAATCGAGCCCTCGTCCCGCCGCGGCCCGCAGGGGTTCGGCGCGCATGAGCCCGTCGAGGAATCCGGCGGCGAAGGCATCGCCGGCGCCGGTGGGATCAACGAGCACGGTGTCCGCCGCGGGCAACGAAAGCGCCTCGCCATCCGCCGCGTGGACGATGACGCCGGAGGCGCCGCGCGTGCGGATCAGCACGTCGATTCCGCCCGCGAGCAGGGACCGCACATCATCCTCGCTCAGCGGGTCGAAGGGGATGCTCGAGTGAAGGCGCGAGCGATCGTCGAGGGGCTCGCGCGAGCGCGAGCTGGACGGCGGTCGCAGTGAGGCGATCGGCGAAGCCGGCGCGCGGCGCATCGCGGCGGCGCCTTCCTCATCCGCCTCCGGGATCTGCAGGACCGTGAGGAAGGGGAGGGCCTCGCGCATGCGCGGGTCGGCCAGCCCCCGTTCTCCGGGCGCGTTCCGGTTGAGGATGTTGAGGTATCGACCGGGATCATCGCGCTCCCGCAGCCAGGCGATCGATGCGGCCGCGAGGCGGTCCAGGAGAAGGCAGCCGGCGTCGTCCAGATCGTGGGGGCGCCCATCCCAAGGGAAGACGACGCGTT
This sequence comes from Candidatus Eisenbacteria bacterium, assembly GCA_016867495.1. Classification (NCBI taxonomy): domain Bacteria; phylum Candidatus Eiseniibacteriota; species Candidatus Eiseniibacteriota bacterium. Next base: position 624 of record VGJL01000246.1, read on the forward strand.
CGGGGAAGAAGGCGCGGAAGGCCGTCCGCCGATCTGACCGCTTCACGTAGAGGTGGTTATGCTTCGTGGACGCGCCCGGAACCAGATCGACCAGGGGGGTCACGCCCCTGTGCTCCAGGGCCGCGACCGATGCCAGTCCGTAGGGGTCGTCGCCCACCCTTCCGACGGCGGCAACGCGCCACCCCGCGCAGGCCAGGGCGCACGCGGTGTTGGCGGCGCTTCCCCCTCCGTCCTCGGAGCGGACATGCGGCGCCGCCGGTTCGGTACTGTCGAGAGGGAACTCCTCCACGAGCCAGGAGATCTCCCAGACGGGGTTCGCGATGACAAGGAGATCCCATTTCATGGGAGGGCCTCGCGATCCCTGCCGGCGGTCCCCGGCCCCATCGCCCCTTGTCTCCGGAGAAGGCAGGTGGGATCCTTCCTCGAGTCTTCGGTCGCCGGGCCGGAATGGCTCGTTCCGCTGAGTGTCACGCCACCGACGATAGGATGGGCGCTCGGGGGCTTCAAGTCGCCGTAGGCCGCGAAGGTCGCGCGAGCGGGGGATGGGAGAATGGCGGGCGTATTCGTTCACCCTCAGGGGATCAACGAGTCGGACGCGGTGGGGGAAGGCACGCGGATCTGGGCCTTCGCCCACGTGATGAAGGGCGCCCGGATCGGCAAGTCCTGCAACATCGGCGAGGGAGCCTTCGTCGAGGGCGGGGCCATCCTGGGCGACGGCGTCACCGTGAAGAACGGCGTCGCCATTTGGGATCGAGTCGCCATCGAGGATCATGTCTTCGTCGGTCCCCACGCCGTCTTCACCAATGATCGGATTCCCCGCAGCCACCCCGACTACCGAACGGGGCCCGCGGGTTGGGAGGGGACTCTCGTCAGGATGGGGGCGACGATCGGCGCGAACGCGACGATCGTCTGCGGCGTGGTCCTCGGCCGGTGGTGCTTCGTCGCCGCGGGGGCCGTCGTCGTCTCGGATGTTCCCGATCACGCGATGGTCGCCGGCAATCCCGCCCGATCGATCGGGTGGGCCTGCAAGTGTGGGCGCCGCCTGCCGGAGTCGCTCAAGTGCTCGTGCGGGATGGCGTATCGCCTCCGCGATGGTGGAATCGATGAGGCGTGACGCGGGCTCCCGGCGGAGCGGGTCTGCGCCGGTTTCCGGCTAGGGGCGCGGCATGCGCTGGACATTCATCTTCGCGGGCGTCATCGAGGGGATCTGGATGCTGATCGACGCCCTCCAGCTCCTCCGGCGATCCCCCGGACGCTTCTCGTCGGACGAGCTCTGGAGCAGGACCGCCGTCCGCCTAGGCCTCGATCCGGTCAATCTGGTCCCCGTCTTCCTGGTTCTCGGGATCCTCTGGATCGCGGTCACGGTGGGAATCGCCACGCGTCGCCTCCGAGATAGGCGAATCGCGGTGATCCTGGCCTGTGTCTCGCTCTGGTACGCGATCCCCGGTACGGTCCTCGCGCTCATCTTCCTGTTCGCGCTCTGGACGATCCGGGCGGACGCCGGGGCCGCGGGAGGCCGCGCAAGTGAGACGCAGCGATAAGGGATCTCGCGCGTGGGACCCGACCTGGCGCTGGAACGTGCGCCCCGTGCGGGTCCTGGGCCTCCTCGCCGCGCTCGCGATCATTCTCGTTCTCGCCACCCCGGCCGCGCTCACGCAGTACGCTCGCTGGCTCATCTCGACGGATCGTCCTCAGAAGGCGGACGTGGCGATCGTCCTTGGCGGCGGAGAGGGAGAGCGCCTCGGCCTCGCCCTTCGAATCTGGCGGGAGGGCAGGGTCCCCGCGATTCTCATTCTCGATTCGGGGAAGCCTCTCCTTCCGGTCTACACGGGAGAGGACTCGATCACGCAGGGCGGCGTGAAGCGCCGCATCGCGGTCCGAAGGGGAGTGCCCGACGATCGGGTCTGGCTGCTGGAGGGTGTCTGGAGCACGCACGACGAGGCTGTCAGATCGCGGCGGTTTCTCGAGGAGCGTGGCGCCGGGAGCGCGATCGTCGTCACATCGCCCTTCCACAGCCGCCGGGCCCGTTCGACCTTCCGCAAGATCTACCGCGATTCTCCGATCCGCATTGCGGTCGAGACGCTCCCCATCGGAGAGAGTCAGGATGATCCCGTCCGCTGGTGGACGCGCGAGCGGGACCAGATCTCCGTCTTCACCGAGACCGCGAAGATCCTCTTCTACTGGAACCGGTTCGGCGTCCCGCCGTTCTGAAGATTGGGCGCTTTTGCGGGGCGCGATCGAGATGCTCGCCCCGAATCCCCATAAAGGTCCATAATTGGTCTCGGGCGCGGCGGGCCCGGATCGGATCAAGCCCGCGCTCGCGAAGCGCGGGAGGGGCGCCCGCGAGGCTCTGGTGGAGCGCTGGGAGACCTGTTCGCAAGGAGGTCGCCATGTCTCGTTGCCGTAGCTCTCTTCCGACGGCGGCTGTCGCGCTCGATCTCTTCGTTGAGGAGCTCAAAGCTGCAGGCCTCTCCGTCATCCCTCCTCGCTCGATCGCGCCGCCTCTTCCGGTCGGGGCCGATGCCTGCGATGAGATCTCCTGCGCCCTCGCGCTGGGGGCCCGGCACGGGGCGGAGAGGATCATCTAC
>VGJL01000247.1 GCA_016867495.1 Candidatus Eisenbacteria bacterium
CACTTTCACCGCGCCGGAGCATCCGGACACGGTGACGATCCGCGCGCAAGCCAGGAGAGAAGATGGCGCCGCTCTCGCGGGAACGGCGACGATCGTCGTCTACCGTCAGTGGGCGGTCCTCAAGGCGAATGACTTCCGCTATGTTCCGTCCTGGACGGTATCCCGCGGCTGGCGCCGGTACGTCGACTTCGTCTCCCGCAGAGAGATCCGGACATCGCTGGGACTGATCGGCAAGGAGATCGAGCGAGGCGACTCCTCCTTCGCCACCATGATCCGGGATCTTGCCGCCGATCAGCGCTACGAGTTCTGGAACCATGGATATGACCACGCGGTCAGCGTCCCGGACTCCCTTGGCCGCATCGTCTCGGAGTTCCGTGGGACCAGCTACGAGCATCAGCTCGATCACCTGCGACGCACGCAGGAGCTGGCGCGCGATGAATGCGGCATCGCGCTCTGCGCCTTCGGCGCCCCGGGAAATGCCTTCGATGCGAACACGGTGCGGGCGCTCGACGCGTGCCCCGATGTTAGGATCTGGCTCTTCGGCCCCGAGGAGTCCGGCAAGCTCGTCCTGCCGCAAACGATTCCGATCGAGCAGCCGATCTTCAACCCGGACTTCGCGGCCTTCCTGACAGCCTACGATCCGGAGCCGCCGTTCGCCGTCTATCAGATCCACCCGAAGGACTGGGACGAGACCCGCTTCGGCGAGTTCACCCGGATCGTCAACTTCCTCCTCGATCAGGAGGTGACCTTCGTGACTCCGTCCGAGCTCGAGCGATTCCTCGAGCCGGAGCGGATCCCGTAGGCGGGTAGCAGGTCTTGGCCTCTCGACAATCGATCGCCGGGACTCAGGGGACCTCCGTCAGGCGTTTCTGGCCGCTCGCGGCCGCGGCTGTCATTGTGGGCGTCGCGGCGGCCTACAACTGGGTTGCCGCCCTGGCGATCGTGGCGGGGGTCCTTCTCTTGGGCTTCGCATTCCTCGACGTCTCGGCTCTCGTGATGGGGCTCCTGCTCCTCCACATGCTCGGGCAGCCGTGGCACCTCTCCTGGGCGAGCCTTTCGTTCGGAGGCGCGAACATCTATCCGAACGACGTCCTCGTCATCCTCTTGCTGGGCGTGGTCCTGCAACGGTGGGCGCGCTCCGGCGCGATCCCGGGATCGCCGGGCGACGCGGTCGGCTGGTCCGTCGCTCTCTTCCTCGCCTACGGGGTTCTCTCCCTCGCGCGCAGCATTCCGCTGCACGGATGGATGGCCTTCCTCGGATTCAGGCAACAGATCGCCTACGCGATCCTCTTCTTCTTGGTTCTCGCCGTGATGCACGGACGTCCTTCCCGCAAGCGCTTGCTCGCCGTGATCCTGATCGCGGCCGCGGGAGTCGGGGTCAACGGGATCGCCAACCTGATCGCCGGAAAGCCCTACGGCTGGCAAACGAGCAGCCGCACCTTCAGGTACCTTTCGAGCTTCCAGGCGATGACCCTATTCTTCGGACTCTCGCTCATCCTCGGGGGCATCTGGTCACGGAGGCGACCCCTGTGGAGCTACATCCTCGCCGGCCTCTGCCTCTTCGGGATCCTGATCTCGCAGGCGCGATCGGTCTGGATCGCCGGCGTGGCGGGTCTCCTGGCGGGATGCCTGGGGTCTTCCTGGTGGCGCAGGGTCGTCTTGCGCCTCGCGATCCCGGCCGGGATCGCTGTGGCCATCTTGATCGCCACCGGCGGCGTCGAGATCGGCTTCGACATCTCCAAACGGGCCGCGAGCCTCGCGAATGTCCAGGAGGACGTCTCCTGGGTCTGGCGCCTCTTCGTCTGGGGCGAGGCCCTCGAGAAGCTCTCGGCGAGCCCGATCCTCGGCCTGGGGCTGGGTCAGAGTTTCGTCTACTTCGACCCTGTGCGCGGCATTTGGGAGAGGGATCGGCAGATTCACAACACGTATCTCGAGCTGGCCTACTACGTCGGCGCGATCGGCGCTCTGCTCTATCTCCTCTTTCAGGCTCTCGTGCTGCACAGGCTCCTGCGCGCGGCCCGGCGCCTCGGGCGGCACCCTCGCGCCGCCCTCTTGAGCGGCCTGGCGAGCTGCCAGGTCTGTCTCATGGGCGTCGCTTTCGCGAATGTCGTCGGAGCCTCGATGACGGCGACGATCTACACCTGGATCCTGGGCGCAATCGCCATCCTCGAGGTTCGAGACGCGGAGCGAGATCTGCCCGCCGGATGAACGGTCGCGCGGCCTCGCTAAGGACCGCGGCGCGCGAAGAGGACCAGGTCCGGGGACTTCCCCCTCCGCGGGGCGCCCCGCAGATCGCACGCCGCGCGAGCCCGCATGAAGCCCGCCGCGCGCAGCGACTCCCTCCAGGCCGACTCCCTCACGGCGCTCTGGATGTTCCTCGACGCGCGCATCTCCCATGCCGCGTCGGGCCCGGACCGATAAAGCAAGGCTGAAAGGAACAAGATCCCGGTCTTCACCGGGATCTGGTGGCGCATGAGGATCCACTCCTCCTCGCCCGCGCGATGGAATCGCACGGGGAATGCATATCCCTCCCGAGGAATCCTCGAGAGATCGCGTAGCTGGACGATCAGGACCCCCGACGGACGCAGCGCGCGCCGGAAGGCCCGGAGGATCTCGCCGCGCGCCCGCGCGGAGCCGCCGGACGAGAGGGTGTTCCCCAGACAGAGGACGGCGTCGAAGGGAGCGCGGGAGAGGCCGGCCGACTCTCGGAGATCGCGCCTCAGGAAGCGCGCCTTCACTCCCTCGTTGGCCGCGTGGGCGCGGGCCTCGCGGATCATGGCGCGCGACGAATCGATGCCGGTCACTTCCCACCCCCGGCGGGCCAGCTCCACGGCGTGGAAGCCGCTGCCACAGCCCGCGTCGAGGACGCGACGAACGCCGAGCCCGCTCAAATGAGGCGCGATCGCGTCGATCTCGGCGCCGATCCTCGCCGGAGAGGCGAGCATTCTGTAGGCCGGGGCCAGAAGCTCGTAGACCTCATCGCCCGCCCCCTTCCCGAGAGCCGCCCCTCGAGATCTCACACCGGTTCCCGATCGCTTCCCTCGCCTCCTCCCGGAATCCACGTCGCTTCCCTCCTTCTTCTCCGCCGATTCTGCATTCTCGGGGATCGCTTGTCATCCGTCGGAGTTCAGGCGGCGTCCTATGCTATGCTTCCCGCATGCGCTCTGCGCAGGGGACGCCGC
>VGJL01000248.1 GCA_016867495.1 Candidatus Eisenbacteria bacterium
CGCAAGCGGGTCCCGGTGATCGTGGAAGACAAAGAGAAGCGCCTCCTGCCGAGCGTCGTCGTACACGACTCCGCAGGCAATCAACTCGCCTCCTACTCGCTCCCCACGGGCTCGATGCTCCTGGTTCGCGAGGGGCAATTGATAAAGACGGGGGATGTCGTGGCGAAGATCCGGCGCGAGTCGAGCAAGACGCGCGACATCACGGGAGGCCTTCCCCGCGTCTCTGAGCTCTTCGAGGCGCGCAAGCCCAAGGATGCCGCAGTGATCAGCGAGATCGACGGGATCGTGCATGTCGGCAAGGTGAGCCGTGGAATGCGCAAGGTCCGCGTCGAGGGGGACAACGAGGAGTCGCGCGAGTACCAGATCCCGCAGGGGCGCCACTTGTACGTGCAGGACGGCACGGAGGTCCGGGCGGGCGACCGCCTCACGGAGGGGCCGATCAACCCGCACGACATCCTGAAGGTCAAGGGGATCAACGAGGTGCAGGAATACCTCGTCGACCAGATCCAGGAAGTCTACCGGATCCAGGGCGTGAGGATCGACGACAAGCACATCGAGGTGATCGTCCGGCAGATGCTCCAGAAGATAACGATCGACGATCCGGGAGACACGAGCTTCCTGAGCAACGAGGCGGTCGATAAGGTCGTCCTGCGCGAGGAGCTCGAGCGCGTGAGAACGGAGGGCGGAAAGCCGGCCACCTATCAGCCCCTGCTGCTCGGGATCACCAAGGCCTCGCTCTCGACGCGCAGCTTCGTTTCGGCTGCGTCGTTCCAGGAGACGACGAGGATCCTGACGGAGGCCTCGATCATGGGGAGCCTCGATCCGTTGCGGGGTCTGAAGGAGAACGTGGCCATCGGCCACTTGATCCCCGCGGGGACCGGATTGCCCGAGTATCGGAACATCAAGACCCAGCCGCTCGATCTCATGGAGGAGGAAGAGGAGGAGTTTCCCGAGCTCACCGGCGAGGAGCCGGCCAAAATGGCATAAATCAACGAGTTACGAGCTCGCTTCCGGGGAGACCCGGCAGAGCTTGGGCGTTGACGATAGGGTGGCGGATCAGTAGAATCGAACATCTGCGCGGTCTTCAGGCGTGAGGATGGCGCATCGCTAAGGAAGGTTGGATCAGAGGTGCCTACACTCCATCAACTTGTGCGCAAGGGGAGGGCGGAGGTCCGGAAGAAGACCTCGGCGCCCGCCCTTCGAAACTGCCCGCAGAAGCGAGGGTTCTGCACGCGCGTCTACACGGCGACGCCGAAGAAGCCGAACTCGGCTCTGCGCAAGGTCGCCCGCGTGCGGCTGACCAACAACATCGAGGTGACCGCCTACATTCCGGGAGAGGGTCACAATCTGCAGGAGCACTCGATCGTGCTGATCCGCGGCGGGCGCGTGAAGGACCTCCCGGGCGTTCGGTATCACATTATCAGAGGGACTCTGGACACCAGCGGCGTGGAGAACAGGAACAAGAGCCGTTCCAAATACGGAACGAAGCGCAAGAAGAAGTAGGGGCGAGGTCAGGATGCCAAGGAGACGCAGCGTTCAACGCAGGGAGCTGGTTCCGGATCCCAAGTACGGCAATGTCCTCATCACGCGCTTCATCGGCTCTCTGATGAAGGGCGGCAAGAGAAGCGTCGCCGAGGGAGTGCTCTACGGCGCGCTCGAGATCATCGAGAAGAAGACGGGTCAGGACGGCCTATCGGTCATGAAGCAGGCGATGAACAACGCGAAGCCCAACCTCGAAGTGAAGAGCCGGCGCGTCGGGGGAGCGACCTATCAGGTCCCCGTCGAGATCAAGCCGGAGAGGCGGAACGCGCTGGCCATCCGGTGGCTGATCCAGTACGCGAAGGCCCGACCCGATCATTCCATGAGAGAGAAGCTGGCCTCGGAGTTCATGGCTGCGGCCAAGAACGACGGGGCAACGATAAAGAAGCGGGACGACACTCATCGGATGGCCGAGGCCAACAAGGCCTTTGCCCATTACCGCTGGTAACCGAACCCGCGTCTTATCTGGTCGTCGCGAGCCCCAGGACATTCCCTGAAGAGCCGGTGTGAGGGCCAGGGGGCAAGCAAGTATCGGACCGTCCGCATCCCGGTGCCCGGGGTTGCGGCATCCTCGCGACGCAGGGCCGCATCCGCGGCCCCAAACGGTCCGGAAAAGCTTGAGGTCGCGAGCCTCGAGAGAGAACAGGACTTGAAGACTGAGTCGGGGCGGCGCCGCGAGGTTGCCGTACCCGTGGAAGGACATCCGTTGGGAGTGCCCTGTGACGAATCGCGTGCCGCTCGAAAGAGTCCGCAACATTGGGATCATGGCCCATATCGATGCGGGCAAGACGACGTTGAGCGAGCGGATTCTCTACTTCACCGGCAAGGTCCATCGCATGGGGGAGGTCCACGAGGGATCCGCCACGATGGACTGGATGGACCAGGAGAGGGAACGCGGGATCACGATCACCTCGGCGGCGACGACGTGCGACTGGGAAGGGCACCAGATCACGCTGATCGACACGCCCGGGCACGTCGACTTCACCATGGAGGTCGAACGCTCCCTGCGGGTCCTGGACGGCGCGGTCGCCGTCTTCTGCGCCGTGGGGGGGGTCGAGCCCCAGAGCGAGACGGTCTGGCGCCAGGCGGACAAGTACCGCGTGCCCAGGATCGCCTTCATCAACAAGATGGATCGTGTCGGGGCGGACTTCTTCGGGGCCGTCGCGATGATGCGGGAGCGGCTGGGCGCCCGTCCTGTGCCGATCCAGGTCCCGGTGATGGTGGGAGAGATCTTCCACAGCATCATCGATCTCGTGCGGATGGTTGAGGTGAGCTACGTAGAGGAACACGGCCTGACGACGTTTCAGGAGCATCCGATCGACGCCGACCTCGTCGACTTCGCCGAGGAGCACAGGATCCACATGCTCGAGGCGCTGGCGGACTACGACAATGAGCTGCTGCGCCGCTACGTCGAGAGCCACGACCTTCCCGCGGAGCTGATCTCGCGGGCGATCCGGCAGGGGACTCTGGAGGATAGGATCACGCCCGTGCTCTGCGGAACCGCATACAAGAACAAAGGAGTCCGCAAGCTCCTCGACGCCGTCATCGAGTATCTTCCCTCGCCGCTCGACCTGCCTCCGGTAAAGGGGGAGAACCCCGAGAGCCTC
>VGJL01000249.1 GCA_016867495.1 Candidatus Eisenbacteria bacterium
TCCGGAGACCATCGTCGGGCATGAGTGGCCGCCGACCAGCACCTCAACCTGCTCGATCGTCTATTGGAATACCTGTTCCGGATGGATCTGGGCGTGGGCGAGCGCGCTCGTCGTATGGGGAGTCGTCTTCGACCTCCCGGCTGATTGTGGATCGCTCCCGGGAGAGGTCTGCGAGAACACCGGGTTCTGGTGGTATTGGCTGGATGCGATGCCGGGGTATGGGTACACCGTCGACTATAGACTGTACAACGCGGATGAGTCTCTCTGTCTTGTAGGTCCTCCGCTGAATAGCCTACCCGGCATCGAACCGTTGCCGCGCTGGAACTCGTACCCGGGACTGGGGCCTGTCGAGAGCGATTTCGCCGCGATAACCGTGAAGTACAACTGCTCATCGATCCCCAAGATCGTGACGGACAATGCGCACAGAAATAGCATGAGCGGATGTGCTCCGGTCCCCGAAGAGGTTCACAGCGTGATGTATGATCTCGGCATTGCATGTCCGGCGTTTCCGGTGCAGGACCGAATCGGCCCGTGCAACATCCTGATGGACGCCTCGTTCTCCTGCGAGGAGACGTCGATCGAGCCCGCATCGTGGGGCGCGATCAAGACGTTGTTTCGCTGACGGGGCTCCCGCATCCTTCCTTCGCGTCTCGACGGGGGGCACGGTGGGCGTCACGCTCCGCCTCCCGCTCCCGCCTGTGGACCTCGCGCAGATGCGCTCCACGGGGCGCGGGGGCCTCACGCGCAGGCTCCACACGCCTCCGCACGCTACGCCGAGCGCGGACGCCTGGGGAACGGGCGCACACGCGCAGCGGGCCGTCGGGCGCCTCTCCGCCTCGCGCTCCCGCCTGTGTCCCTCGCGCACACGCGCCGCGGGCCGTCGGGCGGTGATTCCACGCGCCTCCTCTCGCTCCCGCCTGTGGACCTCGCGCCCACGCGCGCAGGGGGCCGTCCGGGGCCGATACCACGCGCCGGGGGCGGACCTTGCGCGAAAACCGGGGGCGCCCTATGCGCGAAAACACGTGGTGACCATAAGGCGGTTATTGACACCACGCCTGCGGCAAGAAACTCAGGTTTCTGGGAGAGAAGCCCGGCTTTCCGAAGGACTCCGCAACTTCAACCGGGGCAACGCGGACGAGTTATTTTGAGGGACAGGAGCAAACTGTCGAAGATGAGTCAGAGTCTCGCGGGACACGGGTCGGCATCCGCTTCGCCTACAAGGCGGACGAGGTCTTCAGGAACGACAGCAGGACACCCAACCCTGTCTACCGCTTGCTACATCCCTGCCCCTCGGCGCCGACCGTACCACAGACAGAGGAAGAGAGGCACGGAGAGTCGGCACGCAAGGAGACATTGCCGTTCATGAGGTCACAGAACAGGGGATCGACCGAGACGTTTCCGGACACTCCTTCCTGGTCGGCGACGCAACCAGTCCAGTCCCCCCCTGTGTTTCCATAGAGGTCGCAGCACGTCAGGAGGGGATCAGAGACTCCCCCCCACCGTGTCTCACATCGGAACGCTGGGCCCGGTGCGTACTCATTCCTGGCCTTAGTGAAGGCAATGATGGTGCTTGCGAAGGTCGGGGAAGCATTCAGGCAATACACCGATTTTCCTGTGTTTCCCGCGAACGTACATGATTCAAAGCGGGCGTTGCCATCCTCAGAGCACACTACTCCATCCTCATTATCCAGGAAGACGCAGTATTCAAACAGCGGTTCGGATGCATATAGTGAGACGGCCGGTAGGTTCCGCAGAAACAAGCACCGCGTGAAGGTGGCGTTCCCGTTCACGTCGCAATCGATCCCTGACCCCAAGTTATCCAGGAACGAACAATCCACGAATGTCGGATTCGAGGCATGCCAGCAGTATGCTCCTCCGCCCCCCATGTCCGCGCGGTTCCCCCTGAAGACACACCCGACAATCATTGGGGAAGAGCCATTATAGCAGAGGATGCCGCCGCCGTGTCCACCGTCACCAGCTGCGGTATTCCCTTCGAAAACGCAATTGCGGATTGTCGGTGAAGAACGCTCGCACCGAATGGCAGCCCCCATGCCCTGGCGACCATAGAATCCGCTCACATATCCATTCCGGATCGTGACACCCTCAAGGACCGCAGAAGCGTCCTCCTCCGAAATGAAATCGAACCCGCGGTGTGTCGAATCCGGCGAGCCCATGCAATCAATGACACAGGCAGTCGGGTTTCGACTCAAAGAGCGCACGGTAACTCCCTTACCACGGTACGATATATCCCGATTGCCATCTCCAGTGAATATGGCATCCACAAGATTAACCGTGTCCCCGGGACTCGCGACGTCAATAGCCGCCTGGATTTGTGAGAAATCAGCCGGGTGGTTCGGGTCTACAACATAGGAATGCGGGCCCTCAGGGGTGTCGGTGGTGACGGTCACCGTACGGGTCGTGGTATCGGTGAGGCCCCCCGTGTCCTTGATCTCCAGCTTGATCGTCTTGGTGCCGGGGGTGGCATACAGGTGGCTCGCGGTCTTGGTCGTGGACCAAGGGGTGTCCCAGGTTCCGTTGTTCTCCCAGTCCCAGCGCACCTGGAGAACGGAGACCGCATCTTGTGCGTCTGATGAGCCAGAGGCGTTGACCTGGAAAGTGGTCGAGGTGGTTCCTGCCGAGGGCGAGGCTGTGAAGCTTGCTGTCGGGGCGGTGTTCTGCGATTCGGGGCCGGTTCCGTCGTCGCCGCCACAGGAGAGGGCAAGGAGGATCAGGGCGACGGCGAGGAGCGATGCGACGATCCATGCGGCGGTTCTCACGGCAAGCCTCCTTCGGGGCGTGGGTCCCCTATCAGTCTTAGGATCTGGCGAAAACGCGGCGCAGGAAAGATGCCCCTAGCGTACCACACGGGGTCGAGAGTTTCACGGGTGATTCGTGCGGACGCGAATCGCCAATGTTGGCAAGGGATTTCGGAGGACCCTGGGGGCATGCCCTCGCCCTGCTCCGCTCGCGTTTCGCCGGGAGGCACCGCGAGCCTCACGCATAGGCTCCACACGCCTCCGCGCGCGCCGCCTCGCGCTCCCGCCTGTGTCCCTCGCGCACACGCGCCGCGGGCCGTCGGGCGGTGATTCCACGCGCCTCCTCTCGCTCCCGCCTGTGGACCTCGCGCCCACGCGCGCAGGGGG
>VGJL01000250.1 GCA_016867495.1 Candidatus Eisenbacteria bacterium
GGCCCGCTAATCAGCAAACACGAGCCGTAGAGTCCCCGACCCCTCGAGCGCTCTCGCCCGAAACGGCGTTACACCGATCTTCTTCCCCCGAAAGACGACCGCCGCGCCCGGAGGTTCGGTCGTCACATCGAGGATCCCGGTCTTCCGATCGCGCGCCTCCTCGAACGCCAGGATCCAGTCCGGACGGAAGATCTCCTCGTCCGGGACGAAGTTCGGATCCGCCTCCACGCACGACTCGAAGTAGGACCCCGCCTCCCGCGTGATTCCCCGCGCGCTGTAGATCGACGCAAGGTACATGAACGCAAGCGCTCGGTCGCTCGGTTCGAGATCGCTCCCTTCGGCCGCGGCCTCCTTGAAGAGATCGATCGCGCGGCCGAAGTCCGCGCTCTCGTACGCCCCGATCGCCGCACCCAGCGTCTCCCGCGCCGACCTCTCCGCGAACACCGGACCCGCCGCCGCGAGCCCCACCGCGAGACCAAGCACCCACGCACGAATCACGTTCCGCCTCCTCTTTCTATCGCAGCTCCGCCGTCACCCTCGCCGTTCCGCCGGCAGGGATCGTCACGCTCGTCGAGTACGTCGTGTACCCGTCCCTTTTTACTTCAACCGTATAGGTTCCGGGCTTGAGGTCCCCGATCTCGAGCGGGGTCGAGCCCCTCGAGACCCCGTTCACGAAGACGTTCCCCCAAGGCCCCTTCGCGCCGACGACAAGCCTCCCCGGCTCCGGGAAGGCGTGAGAGACCGACGCGTCCCTTCCGCTCTCGATCGTCACGCTCGTCTCCCACGAGTCGTAGCCCGGAACTTCGAGCCGCACGCGGTAGCGCCCCGCCGGAAGCGTGACGACCGCGGGGGTCCTTCCGACCGATCGCCAGGAACCGGGCGCGTTCTCGCTCGCGACGCGCACTTCCGCGGCGCGCGAGGCGGACGCGCGAAGCCGGCCGGGCGGAAGCTCGAGAGCGATCGACACTTCCCTCGTCGTCCCCTCGACGACCTCGACCGTGCCGCGATACGTCTCGTATCCGTCCGCCGAAAGCTCGATGCTGTGCGAGCCGACCGCCACATCGTCCAGCGTCTTCCCGTCCGCTGGGACTGTCCCCCGCGCCGTTCCGTCCCACGCGAGGCGCGCCCCGGCGGGGGTCGTCCGAACCCGCACCGACCCGGTCCGATCCGAAAAGACGGGGAGCGGAAGCTTCACTTCCTGGCCGATCCTCTCGACATCGAAGCGAACCGATTGCTCTTTGTAGCGGGAGCTTCGGAACGCGATCACGTGGCTTCCGACCGGAACGGGAAGGCGCTCGATCCTCGAAACCGAAAGGATTTGCCCGTCGAGAATCGCCTGCACCCCCTCGGGAAGAGCGCCCATCGTGAGCGAGCCCTTCCCGGGAACCATGGTGAGCCGGTGAACGGCGTCCCGCTCCGGCTCGATCTGGACGTCGAGCGAAACCGATTCGTGGTTCTCGAGCTGGATGTAGAGCTTCTGTCTCCCGACCGGGAAAGGCATCCGCGAAACGGGGGTCGTCTCGGGAAGCGCGCGACCGGCTTGATCGTTCAAAGTCCCGCCCGTGTAGAAGACCTGCGCCCCTGAAGGGGTCGTGACAAGGGAGAGCGTTCCGGAGAGGATTCCCGGCGGGAGCTGGAAGGGCGATCCGGGTGGGTCGGGGCGCTTCTTCCCGCCGCCCGAGTTCCCTCCGCCGCCGGTCGCGCCGCGCTCGATGACGACGACCAGCGGGACGAGAATCGCGAGGACGCTTGCCCCCGCGAGGATCCATCGCCTCGGAAGAGCCAGCCGCGGCCCTGCCGGTTTCCGGGAGGGGGCGCGCGAGGGTTCGTACCCCTTCACTTTCTTCGCCCCCGCGGAAAGCGCCGCAAGAACGCCCGCGACGTTGGGGCGATGCGCGGGGTCGCGCGCGAGCATGCGCGTCAGGATCGCCCGAGTGGCCCGCGGGGCGTGCCGATGGACGTGCGCCGCCGCGTTCTCCTCCTCGTGCATCCGCATCACGACGATCGGGTTCTCGTGGTCGTAGAGCTTGTGCCCCGTGAGCATCTCGTACCAGACGACCCCGAGCGAGTAGACGTCGGCCGCCGGGGTCACCTGCGACACACCCCCGCACTGCTCGACCGCCATGTACGCGGCGGTCCCGTACCCTCCCGCGGTGACGCTGCCGCCGCCGAGGAGCTTCGCCACGCCGAAGTCGATCACCACGACCGAGTCGTGGCGCCCGTCGGCGAGGAGGATGTTGGCGGGCTTGAGGTCGCGATGCACGATCCCGAGGCGGTGAGCGACCATGAGCGCGCGGCAGACCTGCGCGATCACCAGCTCCGACTCTTCGACCGTCAAGCGCCCCTTCTGCCGAAGAAGATCGCCGAGATGCGTGTTCCCCGGAATGTACTCCATCTCGATGAAGGGAATGTCGACGATTCCGGCCGAGACCGTTCCCGAACGATAGACCTCGGGGACGGGAAGCTTCGGATCGGCGGACTTGAGGGACTTCAGGATGTCCACCTCGCGACGGAACTTCCGCACGATGTCCGCATCCCCGAGAAGCTCCTGCCGGAGAACCTTGAGGACGCACGCCTTCCCGGTCTCGCTGTTCGTCGCGAAATAGACCTTCGCCATCCCCCCCTTATCCGAAAGGAGCGAGAGGTCGCGGTAGGGACCGAGGCTCGTGCCGGTCGCCCCGGCGCCGCGGCGAAGGAGAAAGAGAAGAAGCAAGACCCCGACGACGAGAAGCGTCGCGAGGACCGTGATGAGGGTGGATTGGAGGGTCATACGTTCGTCGATCCCGCGCTTTTCATTGGCTTTTGTTTCGAATGTCCGGCCTCAGGAAAGGACGATCCCCCCTCCGCACCCAAAAACGCCGCGGGCCTCGGCCGTCTCTCGGGCTTCGCCCTTCTCGCCGGCCTCGGCCTCGGAAAAAACCCCGCAAATCGTAAAATGGTAAAAGCGCAAAGCGTCATGAACCGTTCCTCGCGAGACGAAAACCGAGGTTGTAGGAGCGGTAGCCCGGCGTGTGGAGGCTCCGATACGCGGAGCGGCAGTACCGGGCGTTGACGAGCCAGCTGCCACCCCGTTCCACGCGGTTGGAGCCGGAGCCGGGACCCGTCGGGTCCGTCACCGTACCGCCATACGATCCGTACCA
>VGJL01000251.1 GCA_016867495.1 Candidatus Eisenbacteria bacterium
ACGACGATGACGGCGACCTCGGCAACGGGACGCCCGATTGGCATGAGATCTGCGAGGCCTTCGAGGCGCACGCGCTCCCTTGTCCCGCGCTCGCCGAATATGTCGAGATCGATTTCGAGCCGATTGGCGATCAGGAAAACGAGGCCGGGAGCTACTTCATCCGCGCCTCGATTCGAGCCGTTGGCGGAGGGGCGATCGACCCCGAGGCGTGCTTCGTCTATTACACGAGCGATCCGCCGGATCAGGGACCGGTCTGGCATCGAGCCCCGCTGGCGCCGACGGGAAACGGCGACGAGTGCGCGGGGGAGATCCCGAACCAGGGGTGCGGGAGGATGGTCTACTACTACCTGTACGCGGCCAAGGATACCGGCGAATGGGCGACCTCGCCGATCGAGGCGCCGCACAAGTATCGCCATCGCTTCCTGGCCGGCCCCGTCGAGACGGCGCTCGAGGATGACTGCGAGGCCGATCGAGGCTGGACGGTCGGCGCGCCGGGCGACGGCGCCACGGCGGGGATCTGGGAGCGCGTCGATCCGATTGGGAAGGTTCACTCCGCCTACGGGCCGACGCAACCCGAGGACGATCGCGGCGAGGGCGGCACGCGCTGCTGGGTGACCGACGGGCGTGGCGGAGACTGGTACCACTACGACGTGGACAACGGAAGGACCACGCTCGTCTCCCCGCTCTTCGACTGGTCGGCCTATTCCGGTTGGGCCACTGTGGGCTTCTGGGCCTTCTTCTTCGACTACACGCCGACCGACGATGCCCTGCGGTGGTCGGTCAGCAACGACGACGGCGCCGCTTGGATCGATCTCGGCGAGGTGCGAGGGATGGGGAACAACGCCTGGAGCTACCGCAAGAGCTACCTCTCGAGCGACGATGTGGCTTTCACGGATCGGATGAGATTCCGTTTCCAGATGGAGGACATCGGAGTCGCGACCACATGCGCCGAGGCGGCCCTGGATGACATCCAGATCCGCGTGACCCGGTGCGTCGCCGGCGGAGCGATCGAGGGCGCCACGCCGGCGGCTTTCGTGATCGAGCCGAACCGCCCCAATCCGTTCCGCGCGACGACGGAGATCCGATTCGGCTTGCCCCGCGCGGGGCGAATCGAGATCGCGATCTATGACGCGGGCGGGCGGAGGGTCCGCACGCTCCTGGACGAAGAGCGCGCGGCCGGGTTCCACACGACCGTCTGGGATGGCCGCGACCAGGAAGGGCGTCGGGTCAGCTCGGGTGTCTACTCCTGCGAGGGACGCGCCGGCGGGCGACGGGTCGGCCGGAAGGCCCTTCTGCTGCGCTAGCATGGAACGACCCTGAACGTGAAGGCGAACCCGACCGCCGCCTGAACAGGGCCGCGCGGAGTCTGCCCCAGGTCTTCCCCGTTTCCCTACATTGTGATCTCTGGCGCGTAGACCAGGGCCCCGTTGGGATCTGAGTTCTCGGCGACATCGACCTCGGTGGGGTTTTCAGGAGGCACCGGGGTTCTAGCTTCTCCTCTCCCGCATGCGGAGGGACTCGGCTATAAGGCCGATCCCCCGACCGGACGGTCGGCCTCGCGCCTCTCCATAAGGACGATCGTCTCGACGTGGGGGGTATGCGGGAAGAGATCGAGGATCCGCATCCGATCCGCCACATACCCGGACGCGCTCAGATGATGGAGATCGCGCGCTAGGGTCGTCGGGTTGCAGGAGACATAGAGGATCCTCGGGGGCGCGAGGGCGAGCAGTCCCTTCATCGCCCGGGGATGGAGCCCCGCCCTCGGCGGATCGAGGATCACGAGGTCCGGCCTCAGCGCGGAGGCCTCCGCGAGCCAGTCCTCCGCCGTCGCTGACATATAGCGCGCGTGGGCGATGCCGTTTCGAGCGGCGTTGCGCCTCGCGTCCTCGACCGCAGGGCCCACCGACTCGATCCCCACGAGAGCGCGGCAGCGGCCCGCAAGCGCCAGGCCCAGGGTCCCGACGCCGCAGTAGAGGTCTAGGATCGTCTCCGCGGGGCGACAGATCGCCCGCAGCTCGGTCAGGAGGGACTCCGCGGCGGAGCTGTTGGTCTGAAAGAAGCTCGACGCGCTCAGCTCGAACTCGAGATCGAGCAGCCGCTCGGTGATCCGGGCATTCCCGAGAAGTAGGATCTCTCGCTCGGCGGTCGCGATCGAAGCGAGACCCGTGTGGATCCAGAGGAGGAAGCCGGCGATGCGCGGATGCCCGTCGCAGACGGCGCGGGCAAGCTCGGGGAGACGATCGTCCTCCTCCGAGACGACGAGGGCGAGAAGGTGCTCGCCGGTCGCGCGGGAGCTTCGGACGATGAGATGCCTGAGCAGCCCCGTCGCCCTGCCGCCGTGGTAGCCCGTCAGGCCAAGGCTCGAGGCCTGTCCGCGTAGGCGTGCGACAATCTCGTTGACAGCGGGGTCGCAGAGGGCGCAGTCGCGCAGGTCGAAGACGGCGTCGAATCGACCTCTGACGTGGAGACCGAGCGCCGGGTCTGGTCGCGGCTCAGTTGGCACGCCCGCAGGGTCCCAGGCGCGCGGAGCGAAGGAGAAGTCCATCTTGTTCCGGTAGCCCTGGAGGACGGGGGCCGCAAGGGGCGGCTCCGGCTCGGGCGGACAGAAGCCTCCGATGCGAGCCAGCGCCTCGCGGACTTGCTTGGCCTTGGCGGCAAGCTGCGCGGGGTAGGCGAGAGTCTGGTAGACGCAGCCGCCGCAGACCTCCGTGTGGCTGCACAAGGGAGAGACTCTGTCCGCCGAGGGGGTGAGCACTTCCAGGAGGCGCGCCCTCTGCCACCTCTTGCGCCCGCTCTGCGGTTCGGCGCGGACGCGCTCGCCGGGGTAGGCGCCGGCCACGAACTGGACCTGGCCCTCGTGCCGCCCGACGCCCTCCCCGCCGTAAGCGAGGTCGGTGATCTCGAGCTCGATCGCCGCCCCTGGTTGCTTGCGTCTCATCGGCCACATCGTACCAACTTTCCCCATGAACCGCCGCGCCGACTACTCTAAGATCTGCTCCTAAGCGGAGACGGGATGCGGAGGCGTCTTGAGGAAGGAGATGCGCGAATGACGAGGAGAAGGAGAGGGTTCGCCCTGATCGGGATCGTCGTGGCGGCCGCCGC
>VGJL01000252.1 GCA_016867495.1 Candidatus Eisenbacteria bacterium
CGTCACGGTCACCGAGGACTCGAGAGGCAGGAAGATCCCGGTGATCTCGACCGGGCTCACGCCCCCGGTCTCCGCCCTTCGCTGGTTGATGATGTCCCGGTAGTAGCCCGCCATGCGGACGCAGGCGTCGCCGCCGCCCAGCCCCCCCACCATCTCGTACTTGCCGTCGATCTTGACCGTGGGATACCCGCCCACCCCGTACCAGCTCTCTCTCTGCGATGTGGCCGGGATCGTAAACGGATCGCTCCCCGAGCAGTGGTTCTCGAAGTGGACCATCGCGTCGTAGCCGAACTCATTCTGAACCGTGGCCAGCCCGCACCGGGCTGAAGGGCAGTAGGTTCACCAAGTCGCGCCGAACTCTTCGACGACGACGACCCTCGGCACGCTCGCCGAGGCCCCCGGCGCAAGCAGCAGCCCCAGGAACAGGAGCCCAAGAGCAATGAGACCCGTCTTGCCAGGCATGACCCCTCCCAATTGGTTGTCGTGAGTTCCAGCGCGGCCGCACCTCATGGGTCCCCCCATGATCGGTTCCTTCAATTATAGCGGACCGGCCTTCTCTTCCAAAGCCTGCTCTCGCCTCGTATACCCCTTGTCCCGCAGTCGGTTGCCCCGGCGCCTTGTCCGCCTCGATCGGACGCTGCTAGACTCGGTGAGCCGATCGTCGAAGCGATCGCCGCGTAATGGGATGGAATCAAACGAGCATCGACCCAACGGCCGCCACGAGCGCTCCTCGCCGCCCCCGGGAGGGGCGGATCGACGATTCATCGATCTGGCGATTCTCGCGGCCCTCGCCGTCCTCCCCTTCCTGAACGCGCTGCGCGGCGCGTTCGTCTTCGACGACGTCTGGCTCGTGATCAAGCATCCTGCGGTGCACGGACCCTTCGATCTGGGCTCGGCTCTCACCTCGCACTACTGGGGCCTGGTCAAGCGAGCGCTTCTCTGGCGGCCGATCACGACCCTGAGCTTCGCCGTCGACGCGAGGATCGCCGAGTCGCCCGCATGGTGGTTCCACCTCGTCAATGTCCTTCTCCACGCGGGCGTCACGATCCTGTGGGCTTTCCTGGTGCGCAGGCTCACAAAGAGGGACGGTCTGGCCTTCATCGCCGCCGCTCTCTTCGCCGTCCATCCGATTCACACGGAGGCCGTCACCTGGATCTCGGGACGCGCCGAGATTCTCGCCGCACTCTTCACTCTGGCGGCGATCCATCTCTCCCTGGCCCAGCGGCGCGCTCTCCGCTACCTGACGCCGGTGGCCGCCTTCCTGGCCGTCGCCTCCAAAGAGAGCGCCATCGTGCTTCCGCTGGCTCTCATCTATCTCGGCTGGGCCTTCCGTGGAGACAAGCGCCTCTTCCCCGCGCGCATCGTGCGGATGGGCATCGTCTGCCTGATCCCCGCCGCTCTCTACGTCGTTCTGCGCGCGTCGGTCCTCGGAACCTGGTCCGGCCCCGCGACCGGCTCGATGGACAATCCGATGGCGGGCGCCGGCTTCTTCCCGAGGCTTCCGACCGTCCTCGACGCGGCGGGACGGTACATCCTCTTGCTCCTGTGGCCGGCGCGCCTCTCGCTCGACTACTCGGCTCCCGTTCTCGGCATGGTGAGGGCGATCACCCCGCAGCTCGTCATCGGCCTGGCGTCGGGAGCGGGGCTGATCTACGTCGCCGCGCGGGCGCGCGCGCGCCCCGCGGGGTGGGGAGCGGGGCTCGCCCTTCTGAGCTTCGCCCTGGGATCGAACTTCGCCTATGTCATCGGGACGATCTTCGCGGAGCGATTGCTCTATCTTCCCTCGGCGGGGCTGCTGCTGATCCTCGCTGCCGGGGCGCTCGCCCTGGCGGACCGGTTGCCGGCGCTCCGATCAGTCCTCCAGGGACTCCTGATCGTCGTCCTGGCGGCGGGCGCCGTCCGGACTTGGATCCGCAACGAGGACTATCGCTCCGAGGCGATCCTCTACAGGGCCGAGGCGCGGACTCACCCGAACAGTCCCAAGATGCGCTATAACGTCGCGCTGCAGGCCAAGCTCGAGGGGAACTACGAGGAGGCGGTGCGCGAGGCGCAGGAGGCGATGCGTCTGAGCCCCGTCTATCCGGATCCGAGACCGGTGCTGGCGACGTCCCTCGACAAGCTCGGCCGCACGAAAGAAGCGATCAACTTCCTCGAGTACGTCGTCGCGACGGACAGGACCGACTACAAGAGCCGGACTGTGCTGGCGCGGCTCCTGGACGAGTCCGGCCGCGGCGACAGGGCCGATTCCCTGATCGCCGTCGCGGTGAGAGAGACGCCCGATCAGGTCGAGACGATCTCGATGGCAGCGAGGCGGGCTCAGAACAAGGGGGAGTTCGCGTCAGCGGCGCGGCTCTGGAGGCAGGCGATCGAGAAGGGCTCGGAGGATGCCGAGGTTCCCCTCTTCCTCGGCTACTCCCTCCTCGCGTCGGGCGACATGCGGGGGGCGCGGGATGTCTATCGGGAGGCGCTGCGCCGTACCCCGGGCCTGCCGGACGCGGCGAACGGCCTTGCCTGGACTCTTCTGGAAACAGGCGGCTCCACGGAGGAAGCGGTCCGTCTCGCCGCAAGCGCGGTCCGGAAGGCTCCCCTCGCGCCGTTCTACGACACGCTCGCCAGGGCGCACCTCGAGGCGGGCAACTGCAATGAGGCGCTCACGGCGGCCCTGACCTCCATCGGCATCGACTCGACAAACGCGAGCTACCAACGCCGGCTCCAGGAAGTGCAGGCGCGCTGCAAGTAGGCGCGTGATCCCGCCTCGACGCGGAGCCCAGCGCGCTGCGCCTGACGCCGATCCTCCCCACGAACCCCGACTCCGCCCCCTGTCAGAGCGGGCTCAGGGCTTCATTCCGGGCACAGTCTCCCAGTCGCAGTCGATCGATTCGGTCTGACGGATCCAGGTGACCGGCTCAGGAATCGGCAGCGGAACCCGAATCGCAACGGTCGGATTCACCGACGCGGGCGGCTCGACCTCGGGGCAGTCTCCGCCGGGCACCATAGCCGTGTAGCGGATCTGAGTGCCGCTCTCCCCTGTTTCGATCGTGTCGAGCCACACTCCACCACCCCATCTCGTCTGGGATCCCGCCCTCAAG
>VGJL01000253.1 GCA_016867495.1 Candidatus Eisenbacteria bacterium
GAGCGAATCGAGGGCGATGGCGAGAAGCGCCATCGAGATCCTCTCGCCGGCCGTGAGGAGCATATCCATCTCGCGGCGGGGCGGGCTGGGGCTGACCCGGCGTGCGAGAGCCACCAGCTCGTCCGTGGACTGTCCCATCGCGGAGACGACGACAATGAGCCGGCGCCCGCGCGCCTTTTCCTCAAGAATGCGCCGCGCGACGTCGAGCAAGTGGGAGGGCGTCTCGACCGAAGTTCCGCCGTATTTCTGGACGATCGTGACCATCGGAGCCTGAGGATAGGGGGCCGGTGGCGGGCGCGCCAGAGGCGCGAGCCGAGGGAGGGAAGCCCGAGCGGGGCGGTCTTGCCGGACCGGGCGGCGCGAGCGGGGGGTTGACGGGGTCGCGACAGGGCCCGTAGAATCCTGGCTTGCAGACAGGCACGGCCGATCCGGTGCGGCCGGCGCCCGGGCTCTGACCCGGGCGGAACGAGTTTCGAGCGGGAGTAGCTCAGCCCGGTAGAGCCCCACCTTGCCAAGGTGACTGTCGCGGGTTCAAATCCCGTCTCCCGCTCCAGTTTCTGCCGGTTGCCGCCTGCCGGCGTCCGCCGGCCCGCAGTCCTGTGGTGGCGCCATAGCCAAGTGGTAAGGCGACGGTCTGCAAAACCGTTATTCCCCGGTTCGAATCCGGGTGGCGCCTCCAGCCTATCTCTCTAGATCTGCGCGAACTCCCCAGCATCAGGTCGATCGCATCCCCTCACTACCCTGAAATCCTGACCTCCGAACGAAAGCTGGGTGCTACACTTGTTCCCACACACAGGAGGCTCGCCATGACGTCTCGTGCTCTGCGCCCCATCGGCCTTGCCGCGCTCATCGCAATCGCCACCCACCCGGCCGCGGCCGAAGACCCCGGGCCGCTCTACCTGGGCCTCCAGCTCCACATCGAGGAGCAGATGTGGAACCCCTACCAGGGCCCCGGCCCCTACTACCTCGCCATCCAGGCCGACGATCAGATTGGCGCCGTCTTCGAGGCGCACGGCTTTCCCATCACCTATCAGGTGGGGCTGGGCTTCGCGCAGTCCTCGCAACTCTGGGGAGGCGCCGGTGTGCCCGGCTCCGCGCAGGATCTGGCCGGCCGCCCCCACGAGATCTCGGCCCATGTTCACTTCCCGGCGGGCTGGCCGCCAGGCACCTTTCGCGGGCGCTTCTGGCCGACGCCGGAGCCGGAGGATCTGATCCCGGAAGCGAATCTGACCGTCGCTCAGTACTGCTCGGGAATCACCAAGAGGCTCGACGTGGTCAACGACATCCTGACCGGGATGGGGCGTCCGCCCATCCGTGGCCAGTGCGGCGGATGGTCGCGACGCTCCGAGCTCCGCTGGATCCCCTGCATGGAAGCGAACCAGATCGAGTGGGTCACGGGCTGGAACGCCTTTGGATCGAGCGTCGGCGGAGGCCACGCCTGGGACACCCGCCTCACCCCTCGCCGGGTCGGCCGGGACGACACCAACGGATACACGGGAGGCGTCCTCGACTATCACCGGGACGGTCCCACGATCCTCTTGCCGGACGGATCGGTCTCCGGAGCGATCAATCCCTCTCACGGCGTGGACATCGGCACGATCATCTCCCTCATGGAATGGAACCTCGCCCGGCGCGAGATCGGCAGGCCCAACGTGGCCTATCTCACCACGCACGACTACGAGCTGGTGCGGGACAACCATGTCGACCTCGAGGCGCTCGCGGCCTGGGATGATCTGCTCGATGCGCTGGCTGTCCACGCGGCGGATGGCCGCATCGTCTACGCATCGATGTCGGCGATGGCCGATCTCTGCGCCTCCTGGGAAGACGCCGGGGGGATTTCACATCCGCACAACACGGGATTCGAGACTCCCGACTCCCTCCTGCGCATCACCGTCTACACGCCCGAGCCAAAGACCGAGACGGCCGAGCACCACTTCGAGTGGATGCTGGATGACACCACCGCAACCGGCTCCTGGGCACGGACGGACGAACAGGCCCGCAGCGGTGCTTGGTCCCTTCGCATGAACGGCACAGGCCCCGGTGGGATCGCATTCACTCCCGGGCTCGCCTCCTACGATCGGACTCCCATCTTCGCCATGCTGGAGGAGGGAACCCGCATCGCGCTGAATGCCTGGAGCCTGACCCTCGGAGATGGATCGGCTGAGCTGGAGCTGCGATTCTTCGCCGAGCGTTCCATCGATGCTGGGGCGATCCCAGCGGCCGTCGTTTCTGGCGGCGGCGTCACTCGGGTCGAAGGGGACTGGAGACGGTTGACGCTCTTCGCGACAGTTCCGAGCGGAGCCCCATGGGTCCGTCTCGCCCTTCGCTTCCGCGGAAGCGGGGCATGCTTCTGGGACGATGTCGATCTCCGAGAGACGACGGCATCCGCGGCGGGGGAGGAGCAGACGCCCGGCTTGGACTCTCCTCAGGGCTCGGGCGATCTGACGCTCATCGGGCCCAATCCATTCCATGGACCGGAGGGACTTCGCATTCTCTGGCGAGCCTTCTCGCAGGCCAGACGGCCAGTTCGAATCTCGGTCGTGGCGGCCGATGGCCGGTGCGTCCGGGATCTGGGCCGCGCGCGCGGCGATGGCGAGCAGTCATGGACCTGGAACGGCAAGGACGACGCCGGCCAAGCATGCCCGTCCGGTGTTTACTGGGTCGTGGCCCTCGCCAAGGACAGCGCCTGCGCCTCGCGTCGAGCCCTTCTCCTACGCTGACTCTCTTGGGCGTGGCCCTCCGGGCGGTGCTCCGGGCCCCAGGTGCAGAGTCTGCTTCACACGATCCTCGCCCTGCGCCAACCGCGCCACCGCCAGTCCCAGGATCAGCATCGCCCCGATCAGCATGTGGGACCCCAGCGGCTCCGGGAGGGGGATTCTCGGCACGGCCACGAGCGGCAGCCAGATCAGAAGACCGGCCGCCGCCCCGACTGCGAGCCGAATCCGCGACTGCCGCATCTCCCACGCCAGCCATCCCGCCACAGGACCGAAGTAGATGAAGTAGTGCTCCCAGAAGATCGGAGCGAAGAGCGGCAGCCAGCCGATCAACGCCGCGGCGCCCGCCAGGAGCAG
>VGJL01000254.1 GCA_016867495.1 Candidatus Eisenbacteria bacterium
GATCCATCTGTCGACCTCGTCGCCGACACGGGGAGCGGCGGCATCCGATGCGATGTGTCGAACGCGAGGATCCGCCGCGACGGACGGGGCGAGCTCAGGCTGACAGTCGGCGGCGGCGAGGCCAAGGTCCGTCTCGACACGGGAAGCGGGTCGATCCGGATCTCGCAGCGGCCCTGACGGCCCGCCTCCGCGGTCGACCGAGCGCCCTGGCTACGAGCGCTCGGGGGAGTCGGCTCCCGCCGCCTGCATGCGGCCCCACAGCGCCTCACGGGCGGTCGAGATCTCCTGATCGAACCACCGGCCGAATCTCGCTTCCAGGGCATCGAGGAAGATCGTGCTTTGCGGAGTCAGCCTCTCATCGAGATCTCCCGGCTCGGGGTCGACCGGCCGCATGGGTAGTCGAGCCGGATCCCAGATCCCCTCCCCATCCGCCCCGTTGACCGTGACGTCCCGGTAGATCGGCGCGACGCGTAGGATCTCGGCGGTCACTTCCTCCACGTTGGCGTACTTCATCTTGAATCGGTAACCCATCTCCGCCCCCAGGTGGCAGAGAACCTCCCAGGTCTCCATGCCGGTCCGGGGGGGAATGGCGCGGGCAAGAGACTGGACCCTGCGCTCGGAGTTCGTGAAGGTCCCCCCGGTTTCCGCCGGGCTGCTGAGAGGCAAGACCACGTTTGCGATCTTCGTCGTCGCCGTAGCGAGCAGGTCCGCCACGAGAATGAAATCGGCCGCCCCCAGACCGTCGAGGATTTCCCGCGGGTATCCCTCGGCTCCGAAGGGGTCCTCCCCCAGAACCACCGCGACCTTGATCTGTCTCCGCCTCAGCGCCTCGGCGACATCGGGAAGCGGCCGCTCGAGATCTCGGAGGACGACGCACCACTCTTTCTCGAGCTCCTCGACCGCGGCCTCCTCCGTCACCGGCACATACCCGGGCAACCAGTCCGGGGCGACCCCCACGTCGAGAATGCCCTGCATGTTCGCCTTCTCGCGCAGCGCGAGGACAGAAGCGCCGATCGCGCGGCTCATTTCCGCGATGACGCGACCGTCGCGCGCGGAGCGCGTCCCTCGGTAGTCCTTGTTGAAGACGATCACCTTCAAGATGCTCTTGTGGAGGATTCCCGCCGCCTCGTCCAGATCAGCGGGAGAAACCCCCGAGGGGGCCTTGTCGCTTGCGGCTCGGCGGTCGGCCATCAGGGGCTCGAGGGCGGGCCACTCCGACGGAGACAGCGAGGCGAGCTTCGCATACCGGCCCAGGAGAGCCAGGAGAACTTCCATCTGGTCCCCGCCGGCGCACTTCAGGAAGACCTCCGCGAAACGCGAGACGTGATTCTCCTCCGGCCCGACATAGATCAGCTTCGCACCCTTGCGAATGGCCCTCTTGGCCAGCAGATCGGCGACGAAGTGCTCGTCGGCGGTGCTGGAGTTGACGACCAGAACCGCCTGCGCGTCGGCGAGGTCGCGGTAGGTCGCCGAGGAGACCACCTCGGGGCACTGCGTCTCTCGATTGACGAGGTTAGCCAGGGAGGTCACGTTGTGCGTCTTCAGCGCGACCCTAGCCAGTTTCTGCGCCAGATACGCCTCCTCGTTGGTCAGGCGGGGGGAGACGAAAACGGCGATCTCCGAACCTGAGTAGCGGCGGGTGAGCTCTTTCAGCCTCATGGCCGCGTACCGGATCGCTTCGTCGACGGACGCGTCCTGAAGCTCCCTGCCCGCGCGGATCTGCCCTCGTAGCAAGCGGTCCTCGGCCATCACGTAGTTGAAGCCGAAGCGCCCCTTCCTGCAGTGGTTGCCGAGCGTGGGGCAGTCGCCGTCGAACCTCGAGACTTTGACCAGCGAGTTGCCGAAGGCGTCGTACTGCAATCGGCAGCCCACGCCGCAGTAGTGGCAGACGGTCGGCGTCGATCGCGAGGGCCACGGCCCCGGCTTGTCGAGCGGGATCTTCCCTGCGATCGCGCCCGTGGGGCAGGTCCCGATGCAGAGTCCGCAGCTGACGCAGTCGGTGTCGAGAAGCGAGCCGCCCAGGGCGGGCCGCACTACGGTATTGAATCCGCGGTTGATGAACCCGTAGGCTGCCACCCCCACCACTTCGCTGCAGACGCGGACGCACCGGCCGCAGAGGATGCACTTGTTCGGATCGAGCTCGATCAGAGGATGGCTGCGATCGGGGAAGTAGACCTTCGCCTCGCCGATGAACGAGCTGATGTCGACGCCGTAGTCGGTCGCGTGCCTGCGCAGATCGCAGTCGAAGAGGGCGACGCACCCGCACTCCAGACAACGATGGGATTCCCTGCGGACATCCTCCGTCGTGTATCCCTGCTCGACTTCCGCGAAGCTCTTCCGCCGCTCCTCGGCGGAGAGGACGGGCATCGGCCGTCGCGCGTAGCGCGAGCCGTCCCGGAGATCCTCGATCGTGACTCTCCTGAAGGCGTCCTTCCTGCTGCAGAACTCGACCGGCTCCGGCTGGGCCTTGCCGGTCCGGATGTAAGTGTCGATGGCATGGGCGGCCTTTCGCCCGGCAGCGATCGCCTCGATCGCCGTCGCCGCACCGGTGACGACATCGCCGCCGGAGAAGACGCCGTCCACGCTCGTCTCGAACGTCTTCTCGTTCACCTGGATCGTCCGCCAGCGAGTCAGGTTGAGGACTTCGCCGAACGGCAGGAAGTCGCTCACCCGCCCGTCGACGAGCTCCTCGACCTTCGTGTTCTGGCCGATCGCGGCAATGACGAAGTCGCAGTCGATCTTGAACTCGGACCCCCGGACCGGCCTCGGGCTGCGGCGGCCGCTCGCGTCCGGCTCGCCAAGCTCCATCCGGATGCACTCGAGGGAGGCGAGCCTGCCGTCGCTCGCGATCACGCGCACGGGCGCGACGAGGAAGTCCATCTGGATCCCCTCGTGCTCCGCCTCCACGATCTCCATCTCGTTCGCCGGCATCTCGGTCCGCGTCCGCCTGTAGAGGAGCCGGACTTCAGCGGCTCCGAGGCGAAGCGAGGTGCGGGCGCAGTCGATCGCCGTGTTCCCTCCGCCCACCACGAGCACCTTGCCGTAGAGATCGGTCTTCTTGCGCAAGGCG
>VGJL01000255.1 GCA_016867495.1 Candidatus Eisenbacteria bacterium
CTATCAGTTCGTCGAGGATTCTGCCGTCGCGTCATGGATCGGGCGCATTGTACGCTGGGTCAGGAGGGGGAATGGACGGGCCGCAGCGGATCGATGAGGGGCTGGAGCTTCTCTATCTCCTGAGAGAGCGCGGGATGCTCGAGACGGCGAGCTTCCTGCGGGAATGCGCGGAGTCCGATCCGCAGGGGCTGCTGCGCGATCTCATCCGGGCCCGGTTCGTCGCGGAGGACGAGGACGGGCGTCTCGTGATCACCGCGAGCGGGCTCGCCCGGGCGGAGGCGATCGTCCGGCGCCACCGCCTCGCCGAGGTCCTCTTGCAGACCGTCCTCCGGGTGGGGGAGAAGGAGACGGAGCAGACCGCCTGCGTCTTCGAGCACATCCTGAGCGAGGAGGCTTGTGACCGCGTCTGCGCGTTTCTGGGGCACCCGACCCACTGCCCGCACGCCCTTCCGATTCCTCCCGGGCGCTGCTGCGCACTCACCGCCCCGCGCGAAGACCAGGTCTCGCCGCTCACCGACATGGAGGTCGGCGATCTCTGCGAGATCGTCCACATCCGCCCCAGCCACCACGCGCGGCTCGACCGGCTGGGAGCCTACGGCCTCATCCCGCGCGCCTTGATCCGACTGCACCAGAAGCGTCCGACTTTCGTGGTCCAGATCGACGAGACCGACCTGGCCCTCGACGCCGACGTGGCCCGCGACATCTATGTCCGGAGGAAGGGTTGACCCCCTCGCGCTCCGGAGCGCGCGCGGGCGAGCCGGACGGCATCGCGGACGCGGGCCGAAGGAGCGGCGTCGGGAGGGGGGGATCGGCTGCCGGCGGCGCGCCGAAGTCGAGTCGGACGCTTGCGGAGATCGCCGTCCTCGTCGCGGCCGCCGCGGCGATCCGCTTCCTGGGAATCGGCGAGGAGCCGCTCTGGCTGGATGAGGCGAACAGCGTCCTCATCGCGTGGAAGGACCTGCCGGGCATCGTCGATGCCCTATCGCGGGACGGGAATCCGCCAGTCTTCTACTTCCTGCTCCACTTCTGGTCGAGGATCTTCGGATCGTCGGAGGCGGCCGTCCGCGCGCTGCCGGCCCTCCTTGGCGTCCTGGGAGTCGCTGGCGTCTATTGGGCAGGACGGATCTTCTTCCCCGCCAGGAAGCGCCTGCCCATCATCGCCGGCGCGATCGCGGCGCTCGGCCCTCTGCACATCTATTACTCCCAGGAGTGCAGAATGTACACCCTCTCGCCGCTCCTGGGCCTCTTCGCCCTGGCGTCGCTCCATCTCTTCCTCGAAACGGCGAGGCTCCGCCATCTGATCCTCCACGCCGCGTTCCTGGCGATCGGCCTCTACACGCACAACTACTTCCTCTTCCTCCTTCCGGCGGGCCCCGCAATCGCCTGGTGCGCGTCGGGCATGATCGAGAGGAGAAAAGCCTTCGCCCTCGCAGGAGCCGCGGCGCTCGCCGCTCTCGTTCTCTATCTGCCGTGGATGCCGATTCTCCTGCAGCAGAGCCGATCGGGGGTGGACGCATGGATCCCGAGGCTCTGGAGGGGCACGCCTCCGTGGGCGGCCTTCTTCCGATCGATCGAGGCTGTCGGCGTCGGCGGCGCCTTCCCCCCTTACCTGAAGCAGCTCACCCTGATGTCCGGCGTCCTCCCCGCGGAGGTCAGGTGGCCGATGCGGGTTGTCGGAGGATTGCTCGCCGTGGGGCTTCCGATCCTGGGCGTCGCGGCGGCGCTCCGGGCCGGACAGGAGCGGCGGAGCGCGGTCCGGCTCGCGATCTTCTTCCTCCTGCCGCTCGCCCTGCCGATCGCGGCCTCGTTTCTCCTGAAGCCGATCTACCTCGTCGGCCGCTACGAAATGGTGGCCTTCAGCGCCTTCGCCCTTCTCGCCGCGCGGGGGCTCGATGAGCTCGCCGCATCGAGAGACGCGGGACGCAGACCGACTGCGATCGCTTGCGCCATCGCCTGGCTCGCGGGCGCGGTCGTCTGCCAGGCGGCGGGCCGCGCCGCGGAAGTCCCGCACGGCGACTACCGGATCGCGGAGTGGTTGCGCTCGCGCTCGAGGTCGGAGGATGTCGCGATCCTACCCGGCTACACGCGCACGGTTCCGGAGCTCTACTCGAGGATCTGGAGAACGCCGGGGACGCGCCTCTCGTTTCCCGAGACGGTCGAGCGCCACCTCGGCTGGTATGACGAGGCGGCCGCCCTCGCGCGCCCGACGGAGGTCCGCGCGGAGGCCGCGGCCCTGGCCCATCGCCTCCGGCGAACTCTGGACCCGAGCGCGCGGGTCATCGTCTTCGCCTCGAACCTGACCGCGCCCGAGATCAATGGCTGGCTCCTCCAGGCGCTGGCCGAGACGCTGGGGAAGCCCCAGATGCACGAGGGGAAGTCGCTCACGATCGTGGTCTTCGGCCCGCCGCTCTGAGAGGACTGAGTCCAGGCCCCCGGGGCCCGGCTGAACGCCCCCGCGAGCAGACCTTGCGTCCCTCACCTCCCCCGACTCCCTCAGAACGAACCTCAGAACGAAATGGTGGCGCCGGGGCTCGCTACTGGGCTACTCTTCCCTCGCGCGTCCGGGGTGGGGATGCGAGGGAGGGAAGCGGTTGACCTGGATGCGAGCGGGCCTCCTGCAAGGCAGCGAGCGCCGCAGCCTCCTACCCTTCCTTCTCGGCCTTCTCTTCTTCTGTTCTCTCCCGTGTGTCCCCACTGCGCAGGCCGAAGATACGCAAGGACAGGCCGCCGATCGGGTACAGGCCTCTCTTGCCGCAGCGAGCCCTCCCTCGGCCGCTCCCCCCTCCCCCGTGACCGACCTCGAGATCAGGGACAAGCCCCTCGACGCGGGCAAGGTCCTCCTCGTCTCCTTCGGCCGCTCCTCCGACGACCCCGGAGGGCAGGGGGCGGTGACCAGGTACGCGCTTCTCCGCCGCGGCCCCGCGGACACGGCCTTCGCGGTCGTCAAGACGCTGACCGCCCTGGTGAAGGGCGATCGCCTGAGCTACGAGGACACGGGCCTGAAGCCG
>VGJL01000256.1 GCA_016867495.1 Candidatus Eisenbacteria bacterium
ACTTCTCGCGCCTGCGCCTGCGCGACACGCTCGGCAGGCTGCACACGATCTGCGAGTCCGAGAAGATCGAGATCTCGGAGGACGCCCTCTCGCTGATCGCTCGGCGGGCCGAGGGGAGCATGCGCGATGCCCTCACCCTTCTCGACCAGGTCGTGGCCTCAGGGCGCGCGCCCCTGGACGGGAAGGAGGTGACGGCCGCCCTTGGGATCGCGGGGCGGGAACTCTATTTCTCCCTGAGCGACGCGGTTCTGGACGGCGATCCGCATCGCGCTTTGTCGATTCTAGGGACGGCCTACACGGAAGGGCAGAACCTGCAGGAAGTCGCAGAGGAGCTGGTGAGCCATCTGCGGAACCTCCTCGTCTTCTCCCTCGGCGACGACATGGCCGAGCTGGTCGATGCGACCGACGCCGAGAGGGACCGCTATGGCGCGCAGGCGAGGCGCTCGGGTCCGGCCGATCTGATCCGCCAGCTCCATCTCGCGATGGAGGCGGCTTCCCGCATGCGCCGCTCCGCCTTCCCGCGCGTGATCCTGGAGGTCACGGTCGCGGAGATCTGCCTCCTGCCCCGCGCGGCCGATCTCGCGCAGCTTATCCGGAAGCTTCCCGCGATGGGGGAGGGCGCCCCGGGGCGCGGCCTTGAGTCCGGGCGCGCTTCTGAATCGACGCCGCAATCCGAGCCCAGCGCGGCCGCATCCCAGACGGCCGCCGAGCAGGCGGCGCCCGGGCAGGAACTGTGGCGCGGGGTGATCGAGCGGTTGCGCAAGGGGAGGCCGGCGCTGGCCGCGATCCTAGCCGGCAGCGAGTTGATCGCGGAGGAGTCGGGATACCTGAGGGTGCGTCTTCCGGGGGAGGGGGTCGCGTTTCAGGTCGCCGCTCTTGAGAGCGGGGAGAACCGCCCCGCCGTCCAGAAGGCGATTCGCGAGGCCTTCGGGCGGTCCCTCGGCCTCAAGATCGATCAAGCGGAGGCCGGCGCGGATCTGTCGGGCCCGATGCAGGGGAAGGAGTCAACGCCCGCGCAGCCTCCCCGCCGCCGGCGCGGCAACCTCGACGACGTCCAGAGGATCGCCGAGAAGATGGACGGCGAGATCCTCGGTCCGGCGTGAAGAACCTTCCTCGGAGGATCTGATGCAAGACATCCGCAAGCTGATGCGGCAGGCCCAGGAGATGCAGGCGCAGATGCAGCGCGTGCAGGAGCAACTCGGCGAGCAGGAAGTGGAGGGCACATCGGGCGGCGGTAAAGTCGTCGTCACGATGAACGGCCGCCACGAGGTCCGTCGCGTCCGCATCGACCCGAAAGTGGTCGATCCCGAAGACGTCGAGATGCTCGAGGATCTGATCGCCGCGGCCATGAACGACGCCGACGCGAAGATCCAGACGCGCATGAAGGAGGAGATGTCCAAGCTGACCGGCGGTCTCGGGATCCCCGGCCTCTTCTAGGGTCGGCGATGCAGTACAGCTCGCGTCACCTGGAGGATCTGGTCGGCAGGCTCGCGAAACTGCCGGGCATCGGGAAGAAGACCGCGCAACGCCTCGCCTTTCACCTGCTGCGCACCGACAAGGAGGAGGCCGTCGGCCTGGCCGCGGCGATCGCTCGCGTGCGGGACGAGGTGAGCACCTGCGAACGCTGCGGAAACGTCGCCGAGACGCAGCCTTGCTATTTCTGCGCCGATGAGAGGCGCGACGGCACGGTCCTTTGCGTCGTCGAGCATCCGGGGGATGTCCTCGCCCTCGAGAAGAGCGGCGCCTACCGGGGCCAGTACTATGTCCTTCGCGGGACCCTCGCGCCGCTGGACGGCGTGACCGCCGCGGACCTGCGGATCGATCGGCTTCTGGAACGCGTCAAGAGCGAGGGGATCCGCGAGGTGATCCTCGCGCTCAATCCGACGAGCCAGGGGGAGGCGACGTCGCACTTCCTCGCCGAGGTCCTGGGCGGGCTCGGCGTCCAGATCACCCGCATCGCCCGCGGCGTGCCGATGGGATCGGAGATCGAGCTCTCCGACCAGGCGACCCTGGCCCGCGCCCTGGAAGGGCGCAAGCAGATCTGAGCGATGGCATCGATCGGGCCGTGGGCCGCCCGCTCCGTCGCGACCTTCGGCTTCGTCGGCCAGATCCCGGGAGCGCCGGGGACCTACGCCAGCGCGATCGTCCTCGCGGCATGGCTCCTCATCCCGCCGATCCCGATCTGGATCGCGCTCGTCATCTGGGGGCTCATCGTCCTTGCCGGCGTCTGGGCGGCCGGCCTCATGGAGTCTCGGCTCGGGCACGACGACGGTCGCGTCGTGATCGACGAGGTCGCGGGAGCGCTCCTCACGGTCGCGGGCTTCGCGGCGACTCCGTGGATCGCGATCGCGGGCTTCGTCCTCTTCCGGGCGCTCGACATTCTGAAGCCCCCGCCGATCTACCAGCTCCAAGCCCTTCCCGGCGGAATCGGAGTGATGGCAGATGACATCGCAGCGGGGCTGGCCGGCAACATCCTCCTCCGCCTCCTCACCGCCCTCATCCCGGCCATCGCGTCGGCGTTCCCGGGCGGATGGTGAGAGGAGGGAGAGCCGCCGGCAGATGGTGAAGCCGAGGAGAGCCGCCATGGGAGGGCGCGCATGATCGGGATCGAGATTGTCACGATCGGCCGCGAGATCCTGACCGGCCGGACGACGGACACCAACTTCGCCTTCCTCGCGCGCGGGCTGCGGGCGCGCGGGCTGCCTTGCAGCTGGCGCACGAGCGTCCCCGACGAGCGCGAGATGATGCTCCAGGCTCTCGAGATCGCACTCCAGAGGGCCGAGGTCGTGATCACGACCGGGGGCCTCGGCGGGACTTCCGATGACATCACCCGCAAGATCCTCGCCACGGTTCTCAAGCGCCAGCTCATCCTCCGCGAGGACCTCCTCGCGACGATGCGCGAGAGATTCTCGCGCGTCGGTCGCCCCGCGCCGGCGAATCTCGAGGCCCAGGC
>VGJL01000257.1 GCA_016867495.1 Candidatus Eisenbacteria bacterium
ACCGCGCGGTTGCGCTTCGTCGCTTCCGACTACCCGGGCGGCTCGCTCGTGGAGGCTGGCGTGGACGACGTGCGGCTGCTGTTGACGGGCGTGGTCGGCGCTCCCGAGACGAATGCCGGGCCTTCGGTCTTCTCGCTCCTCCAGTGCCGGCCGAACCCTTGCGGAGCGGCGGGGACTTCGATCGGCTTCTCCCTCGCCAGTCCGGGAATCGCGCGCCTCGATCTCTATGACATCCAGGGCCGGGCGGTGCGCAGGCTCCTCGACGGGCCGAGGCCGGCCGGCTTGCAGTCGGTCCTCTGGGACGGAAGGGATGAGAGCGGGGCGGCCGCGCCTTCGGGGATCTACCTCTACCGCCTGCGGGCGGGCGGACGGAACGAGGTCAGAAAGCTCATCCGGATCGAGTAGGTGGGGCTTGAGATTGGACGGAGCGATCCGATACGATCCCCAAGGTCGCTCGAGAAACCGGACTAGGCCAGTAGCTCAATTGGCAGAGCAACGGTCTCCAAAACCGTAGGTTGGGGGTTCGAGTCCCTCCTGGCCTGCCACCTTGGCGGCGAAGCGCGCAATCACGGAAACGGAGCCCCGGCTAGGGATGGCTGAGGAAAGCATCTCGTTGCCCAGGACGGTGGCCATGGTTCTCGCCGGCGGCCGCGTGGGCGAGTTTTCAGTCCTTACGCTCGACCGCCCCAAGTCGGCGATCCCCTTCGGCGGCCACTACAGGATCATCGACTTCCCCCTCTCGAACCTGATGCACGCCGGGATCAACCAGGTGGGGATCCTCTCCCAGTACCGTCCCTCGAGCCTGATCGATCACGTCGGCGTCGGGGAGAGCTGGGACTTCGTCGGACTGGAGCGCGGCGCCAAGATGCTCCCCCCCTTCCGGGGCGCGGAGGCCTCCGACTGGTACCGGGGAAACGCGGACGCGGTCTACAGGAATCTGAACTTCCTCCACGACAACGGCGCGGAGCTGGCCCTGATCGTCTCGGGCGATCACATCTACAGGATGGACTACCGCGAGATCATCCGCTTCCACCTGGAGCGGGGAGCCGACCTGACGATCGCCTTCAAGCGGATGGGATCGCTCGTCCACCAGCGGTTCGGCTACGGGGAGATGGACTCCGACGGAAGGCTCGTGGGCTACGAGGAGAAGCCCCACGCGCCGAGGACCGATCTGGCCTCCCTCACGATCTACGTGGCCAACGTGAAGCCCCTGGAAGAGACCCTGAAGGAATGCGTCCGCCTCGAGTGTTTCGAGCTTGGCCGCGACCTGGTGCCCCGGATGATGAGCCGCCACAGGGTCTTCGGATACGAGTTCGGGGGATACTGGGCCTACGCCCGCACCATCGACGACTACTACCAGGCCGCGCAGGATCTGATCCTCGGACGGATCGATCTCGACGCATGGCAGATCCGGACGAACCTGCAGGACTCGGGCGTCGCCGTATCCCCGCCTCCGTTCATGGCGGCCGGAGCCGAGGTGCGCAACTCCCTCATCAGCGCGGGGTGCGCGATCGAGGGGACCGTGCGCGGCAGCATCCTCTCACCCGGGGTCCGGGTCGGCCCCGGGGCCATCGTCGAGGGATCGGTCGTTTTCCAGCGCGCGCGGATCGAGGAAGGGGCCCGCGTGCAGCGCGCAATCCTCGACAAGTCTGTCGTGGTCGGCAGGGGATGCCGCGTCGGGGGGCCCTGTCTGATCGGTGAGAAGCCGGAAGGCGGCTCCCCGGGCGAGGCGGGAATCGCCGTCATCGGCAAGGGCGCGCGTATCGCGCCGGGAGCCGCCCTTCCCCCGGGCGAGGTCCTCTCCCCCGGCGCCATCTGGGAGAGGGAGTGATGCGGTCCGCGGCGGGAGCGGCTCGATGAGCCCGGGCATGGCGACCGTGGACATGCGCCGCACGATCGCTCTGCTCCTCGCCGGCGGCGAGGGGAGCCGGCTCAATGTCCTCGTCCACAAGCGGGCCAAGCCCGCGGTCCCCTTCGGGGCGATCTACAGGATCATCGACTTCGCCCTGAGCAACGTGATGCATTCGGGCCTGGAGAAGGTCGGGATCCTGACGCAGTACATGCCCTATAGCCTCACAGACCACATAGGGATCGGCGAGAGCTGGGGAATGATCGGCCGCTCGCGCGAGATGAGGATCCTCCCCCCCCACACCGGCCAGCGCGGCTCCGACTGGTACAGGGGGACCGCGGACGCCATCTACCGCAACCTGAGCTACATCGACAGGCATCAGGCGGATCTGATCCTGATCCTCTCCGGCGACCACGTCTACCGGATGGACTATGCGCCGATGATCGCCGAGCACGTCCGCTCCGGCGCCGACGCCACGATCGCCGTCCGCGAGGTCCCGATGGAGGAAGCCGGCAACTTCGGAACAGTCCTCGCCGATGAGGCCGGCCGGATCACCGGGTTCGAGGAGAAGCCCAGGACTCCGCGATCGAATCTCATCTCGATGGGGATCTACGTCTTCTCGCGGCGCGCTCTGAAAGAGGAGCTGGATGAGGTCGTTGGACACCAAGGGCTCGTCGACTTCGGCGCCCATGTCTTTCCCGCGATGCTCACGCGGGGACGCCACCTCCAGACCTTCCGCTTCCAGGGCTACTGGCAGGACGTCGGAACGATCCGCGCCTACTTCGACAGCCACATGGAGATGCTGGAGCCGGGTGGGCCGATCGATCTCCCCTCCTGGGGGGTCCGCACCAATCGCGACGAGAATCGCCCGGGAGACAGGCCCCCGGCCCGCTTCACGCCGACGGCGCGCGTGGACCGATCGATCATCGCCACCGGCTGCACGATCGCCGGCGAAGTCCGCCAGAGTATCCTCTCCCCCGGCGTGGTGGTCGAGGCGGGCGCCGTCGTCGAGCGGTCGATCCTGATGCACGATGTCCGCGTCGGCGCGGGGGCGCGCGTGACCGAGGCGATTCTGGACAAGCAGGTCGCGCTCGGGCCCGGC
>VGJL01000258.1 GCA_016867495.1 Candidatus Eisenbacteria bacterium
CCTACTTCCTACTCAGGGCCCTTCTCCACACGGTCACGTCGTTCTCGGGAACGCTCGTCAGCGTCGTCGCCTTCGTCTTCGTCATCATCCTCTTCAGCCCGATCCGCGAGCGGATCCAGGAGCTGGTGGACCGATCGGTCTATCCCGACCGCTTCGCGTCGCGGCGGCGCCTGCGGGAGTTCGCGCGCAATCTTCCGAAGCTCTCGGACGAGCAGGAGATCATCCGCGCGAGCCTGCTGAACGTCGCCCGCAGCCTCGGCGTCGAGCGGGGAGCCTACTTCCAGGGGACCGATCCCTCGCAGCCGGCCAGCTTCACCTGGGGCATGAGGCCGGGTCAGGCCGATCCCCTGCGGCTCGGCTCGAATCTGCGCAGCCCGGTTCTGCACAGGGCCGAGCCTCTGCTGCGCGAGGAGGTCGAGGCCGAGCTGCCCTATGGCTATCTCCCGGAGGAGGAGGCGGCGACGCTCGCCAGTCTCGACGCCGCGGTCCTGGTCCCCGTCACGACGGGGCACCGCTCCTTCGGGATCGCCGTCTTCGGCGGGAGAATCGACGGCGAGTCGTACGGGGCCGGGGATCTCGAGGTCCTCGACTCGCTGGCGACGCAGACCGCGCTGGCGATGGAGAACGTGCAGTTCCAGCGCGAGCTGAAAGAGAAGGAGGCGATCGAGCGGGAGCTCATCGTGGCGCAGACGCTCCAGCGGAGATTGCTGCCCCAGTCCTCGCCGAGCGTCCCGGGGGTCGAGCTGACGGCGGCGACCCTCCCCTGCCAGGAGGTGGGGGGCGACTACTACGACTATCTCCTCAGCGAGAATGGGCGCGTCTTCATCGCGGTGGGGGATGTGTCGGGCAAGGGGATCCCCGCGGCGATCTTGATGGCGAACGTCCAGGCGCTCTTCCGCGCGGAAGCGCGCGAAGTCGCGGAGCCGGATCAGATCCTCGCCCAGATGAACCGGAGGCTCTGCGAGATCGAGCGGCCCGACCGCTTCGTCTCGTTCTTCTGCGCCGCGTTCGAGCCGGAGAGGGGAGAGCTTCGCTACAGCAGCGCGGGGCACCCGCCGCCCCTCCTGGTGCGGGCCGACGGGACCCTCCACCGCCTCGACGCGGCCGCTCTCCTGCTCGGCATCGAGAGGGAGATACGGTATCCGATGGGAGTCGTGCGGCTGCAGCCCGGGGATCTGGTGCTCTGCTACACGGACGGGATCGCCGATCCGATGGCCAACGGCTCCTGCCTGCGCGAGGACGAGCTGGAGGAGATTGCGCGGGCGCATCGGCACCTGCCCGCCGAAAGGCTCCTCGACAGGCTCTTGGAGAGGTTGCGCCAGGGACCGGCCCTGGATGACGACACCACCCTCCTCATCCTGAAGACGATCTGAGCCGCCCCCTCCCTGCCACCCGCGGGGGCG
This sequence comes from Candidatus Eisenbacteria bacterium, assembly GCA_016867495.1. Taxonomy (NCBI): domain Bacteria; phylum Candidatus Eiseniibacteriota; species Candidatus Eiseniibacteriota bacterium. The sequence goes on from VGJL01000258.1 coordinate 1,404, forward strand.
GACCCAGCCCAGGCAATGCCCGCGGACGGGACGCCCCGCGCGAGGCCTGGCCAGCCCTACTTTTCCTGAAGCCCGTCCCGTTCCATGCCGAAACTCCGAGTGGAAGGGTTGAGGCGTTCGGCTTGGGGTGGGGTTGGGGGGTCGAGGAGTCTCAGGGATTGACAGGCTCATCCCCCGATCGGTCGGGGCGAAAGGCAAGGTTGAGCCATGGCCCTCGAACTTCTGTTGGTCGTCATGCTCTTCGATATCTTCTGGTGGCTGAGACGCTAGGCGTGCCGGCGTCCGGTCCCGAAGGGCCGGCGCGAGACGCCTAGAGCCCAGCGCACAGGTCGAGGAGCGCCCCCGCAGGGGGGCAACGGAGGCGCCGCCCGCGCGACGCCGCGAACGGAGCGCGCGGGGCCATCGACGCACCGGACCCGAGGCGCCGCCGCCTGGAACGCTCACCCGTTCCCGCGGCGGCGTCTTCGTGGACTCTCGTGTGCACCATTCCATTCCCTCCGCGACGCCGACTTGCTCGGCATTCGATGTCCCCTCGCGGTCTCCCCGAGATCCGGCGCGCCCATTTCCGTCTTTCGCGCCCGCCCCGAAGCGCGTATAATTAGGACTGCTTGCAGGATCGCATCGAGACGATCCGGCGTCCGGGGCTTGGCAATGTTTGCCCGACCCCGGGGAACCATCTCGCGCGCGGCTGGAGGAAACCCATGCCTGACATCCGCAGGACCGTGATGGCCCTTGCACTCCTTGCGACTCTCATCGCCCTACCGGCTGCGGCCGGGGCGCCCAAGGTCGTCTTCGCCGAAGAGTTCTCTGCAACCTGGTGAACGTACTGCCCTGCGGCCCGGTGCGGGCTAGAGAGGCTCAATACCAACTATCCGAACTCCACCATCATCATGGAGCATCATGTCTCGGGATCCGACCCCTGGACCATTCCGGAAACGACCGCCCGCGACAGTTGGTATGGCGGGGGATCGTCCATCCCGGATGTCTGGGTGGACGGCAAGTACGAGGTTCTGGGTGCGAGCGACTGCAACAGCGCCTACAACAACTACCTCTCTCGCTATAACATGCGGATGAGCGAGACGGGGGGGAACAGCCCGGTCGGGATCGAAGGCACCTTCACCGTCTTCGGGACAGCGGGGAGCTTCAACGCCACCTACACGCTCCTCGATCCCTATACCCTCGGATCGGTGCGGGCCACGCTCTTCGTCTATGAGGAGGGGCTCACCTACGGCAGCGTCACCTACAACCATGTCACCCGCGTCATCAAGGACCAGACGATCACGACGCTGATCAATCAGGGCGACCAGGCGACGCTGAGCATCCCCTTCACGGCGGGCGCGGGCTGGGTCGCCAACAACCTGCACGGCGTCGCGATCCTGCAGCAAACGACCGGACAGAAGACGATCATCCAGGCGGCGCGTCTCACCTTCCTGACCGACTTCAGCGTCACGATGGCAAGCCGGATCGCCTCCGTTCCCGAGGGCGACGGGTGGACTTCTCTGCAGGCGCAGATCAAGAACCGCAGCGCGGCGGGCGATGTCCTGACG
>VGJL01000259.1 GCA_016867495.1 Candidatus Eisenbacteria bacterium
AGACGCATGGATGAGCGCGGTCGTGCCGAGTCCCATCAGCATCTGGACGATCTGAACCGTCGCCGCTTGGGGAGGCGCGAATCGAAAGAGGCCGGAGAGGAGGAAGGGGTAGATCGGCGCCATGAAGTGCGGCCCCGCCGGCCATCCCTCCCCGCGCGCCAGGGCGGCGGCTGTCTGCAGGTAGTGAAGGGAGTCGAGGAGCGGGACTCTGAGGGAGAGGTCTTGCTTCAAGGCCTGGAAGGATACGATCCGCGCGATCAGGGCGACCGCGAGGATCCCGGCAAGGACCCAGGGGCCGTCCTGGATTCTCCTTCCTTTCATCACGCTCCTCTCATCGCAGTCCGAGGGACGCCGCCTTGCGGAGCCAGGCGCCTCCCACCGGGGCCCGCAGAGACAGGCGCCTCCCCGTGGCCGGATGGCGGACGGCGAGCCTCCAGGCATGAAGCGCCTGCCTGGGCCATCCGAGCATGTCGCGATCCGACGCCGAGAGGGTCCCCGCGACGAATCGCAGGAAGAGATCCGGATCGAGCCCGTAGACCTTGTCGCCCAGGATCGGATGCCCGGCATGCCTCAGGTGGACGCGGATCTGATGCAGGCGCCCCGTGTAGGGGATGGCCGCGACAAGGGAGTGCCGGTTCCCGCTGCGCAGCAGCCTGACGCCGGTCCTCGCCGGCCTGCCGTCGGGTCTGATCACGACGGTCTTGCGCACGCGGGCGAGCGGATCGCGGGCGAGTGGCGCGTCCACGACGAAGCTCCTCTCCCGGGGCGCGCCGTGGACGATGGCCAGGTAGCGCTTGCGCGCTTCGCGATTCTCGAACTGCGACGACAGGGCCGCGGCCGCCTCCCTCCCCTTCGCGAAGAGGATGATCCCGCTCGTCTCCCGGTCCAGCCTGTGGACGATGCGCAGCTCGGTCGCGTCCAGATCCTCCCCTCGCTCGGCGAGGAGCATCATGAGCAGGGTGTTCCTGTAGTACCTCCCTGAGGGATGGACCGGCAGGTGCGCGGGCTTGCAGACCGCCAGGAGCGCCTCGTCCTCGTAGAGGACTCGGTAGGCTCGCGAGACCTTCGGTTCCGGCCGCGGATCGGGGACGTAATCGATTCGGTCGCCGGCCCGCAGCAGGCGGCCCGGGCGAGCGACGGAGTCATTGATGAGGATTCTGCCCGCCCTCACCAGGCGGACCCACCGGCTCCTCGATCGATAGGGGAAGGTCCGTGCGAGGAAGGCGTCGAAGCGCATCCCTTCCTTCGCCGGCGAAACCTCGCAGCGCCCCTGTCTCACCCAGCGGGCGGTCTCGTCTTCGCGTGGCGGCATTCGGTCTACCCTGGAAGCATCCTCGAGTAGAATACCAGAGCGCCCGCCGATCGCGCCGCCGCATCGGAATGAGGGGGGACTCGCCGCGGGGGCCCGGGCCCCGGAGGGGAAGCTCGTGGAGAAGGCAGAGGGGATCGTCGTTCGCGTCGAGGGAAGGAAGTCGCTCGTGCGCGTCGAGGGGCGAGACCGTCCGGCCATGCTGCGAGGCCTGCTGAAGGCGGGGCCGCGCCGCGCAACGCATCCGATCGCGACGGGGGACCGCGTCCTGCTCGATGAGGGAGCCAGGGACGCTCTCGTGATCGATCGGGTTCTTGAGCGGCGGAACCTCCTCGCGCGGAAGGATCCCGGGGACCCCAGGCGCTGCCATGCCCTGGCCGCGAATGTCGATCAACTGATCTGCGTCCAATCCTTCCGCGACCCTCCATTGAACCTCCGCGCCCTGGACCGCTACCTTCTCCTCGCCCGCGCAGCCGGGATCCCCGCGATTGCGGCGCTGAACAAGCTCGACCTGCATGCCGGGGAGCTGCCCGGCGAGATCCGGCACCTCGCCGCAATCGGCGTCCCGGTCCTGCCCATGTCGGCCAGGACCGGACAAGGCGTGCCGGCGCTGGAAGCGCTTCTCAAGGGCCGCCTGAGCGTTCTGGCGGGCCCCTCCGGCGTAGGGAAGAGTTCCCTACTGAACGCTCTCGTGCCCAGGCTGCGCCTGCGGACGCGGCCGGTCAGCCACGCGACATCGAGAGGCGTCCACACCACCGCGCGGGTCGAGTGGTGCGATCTCCCCGGGGGCGGGGCAGTCCTCGACACGCCCGGCCTGCGGTCGATCCAGCCTTGGGGAATCGATGCATCGAATCTCGCCTCGGCCTATCCGGAGTTCGAGGGGCCGGCGTCCGCTTGCCGGTTTCCGGATTGCCGTCACCGAGGCGAGCCCGACTGCGCGGTTCGTGTCGCGGCGCAACAGGGACAGGTCCCCGGGTTCCGGTACGACAGCTACCTGAGAATCCTGGCGAGTCTCGAGGAGGAGAGGCGCGAGGGGCAGGAGAGGGGCGGAGGAGGCTCCCGCTGAGTCGGCCGCCTTTCCTGCCTACCGATGCCAGTCGGTGGTCGTCAGCAACGGCTCCTCGGCCTCGACCCCGGTGAGGTAGACGTCCCTGACGCCCCAGCGGCGCGCCGTGCGGCTGTCGGAGAACCAGATGTCCGCCTTGTGCGTCCATCTCGGGTGCATCGTGTCCTCGACCGCATAGATCCCCATGCCGGGAATCAGAACGCAATCTCCAAAGGCGAAGGGCGCGCCCGGAGTGAAGTTTCGCAGCAGGTCGCGCGAGAGCGCGATCGTGCCCGGGCGGGCCGTACGCCTGGTCGCCGTCAGACTCGGGCTATCGTCGGTCTGTGAGGCCTCGCTCGTGTAGGCCGTGACGGAGACGGCGAAGAATCGGTGCGTCTGCGCCTTGGCGAGCCGCTTTGGAATCTGCTCCACCATGAGAGCCGTGTGCGGGGGCAGACCCATCTGCGGGCCTTCCGAGGACGCCGAGAGCGTCGCAGGCTCGACAGTCGCGGACAGGATCTCGTCCCCCAGGGTCGAGATCTGCGCATCGAGGGCGCGGATCCCTCCGACTAGGGCCGCCAGGCC
>VGJL01000260.1 GCA_016867495.1 Candidatus Eisenbacteria bacterium
GATCATGGAGATCCTCGACGGCCTGAGCCGCGAGGGAAAGACCGTCATCCTGGTGACCCACGATGCGAGCGTCGCCGCCCACGCGGGCCGGATCATCCAGATCGAGGATGGAGCGATCGCGCGGGAGACGCGCGCGTGAACATCATCGAGAGCATCGGCGCGGGCGCGCGCGACATGGCGGCAAGCAAGGGGCGCGCCGTCATCACCACGATCGGAATCGTCCTCGGCGTCGCGTCCGTCGTCACCGTCCTCTCGTTGATGCGCGGCGGGCAGCAGCAGACGGAGGCCTTCTTCGCAGAGCTTGGCGGCGTGACCGAGCTCAGGATCACGAACACGCAGACCGACAGGGTCTTCATGAGCGCGGCGGAGCGCGCCTCGGAAAAGCTCACCTACCGGGACGCGCAGGCGATTCTGGATGAGTGTCCGTCCGTTCGGACGGTCGATCCCGAGATCGTTCGCTTTCTCGAGACCATATACGGCGACAAGACGTTCATGATGAAGGTCCTCGGAACCAACCGCCACTATCCCTATGCAGATGACATGCCGGTCGCCACGGGCCGCTTCATCAGTGACAAGGATTGCGAGGACTGCGCGAACGTCGTGATGCTGGGCCCGACCTACAAGGAGGATCTCTTCGGCGACGAGGAGGCGATCGGCAAGACGATCGTCATCCAGGGAGTCCCCTTCACTGTCGTAGGCATCATGGAGAAGAAGGAGTTCTACTTTCAGGGCGGCGGAGACCGCGCCGAGCGGAATGTCCTCGAGTGGTTCAACCGCAGCCTGTACATCCCGATCACGACCATGGTGAAGCGCTTCACCGTCAGCGACCAACTGGGCGGGCTCGAGATCAGCGCGCGATCGGTGGAGGTGGTCCCCGACCTGATGGACGAGGCCCGCACGGTGCTTCTCCGCCGCCACGGCGTGGAGGATTTCACGATCGAATCGAAGTCCCGCCAGGTGGCGGAACAGGCCGAGCAGGGCCGATTCTTCAACATCATCTTCTGGGGGGTGGCGTTCATATCCCTTTTCGTTGGCGGCGTCGTGATCGCCAACATCATGCTCGCCTCGATCACCGAGAGGATCCGCGAGATCGGCGTCCGCAAGGCGATTGGAGCGAGCGGGCGCGATCTGTTCGTGGAGTACCTGCTCGAGGCGGTCGTGGTCACCGGGTCCGGCGGGGTCATAGGGCTCTTCCTGGGCGTGGGGATGACGACTGCGGTCAACCAGGGCCTCGGAATGCCGGGGACGCCTACGCCCGGGATCCTCATGATCGCGCTATTGACGTCGGTCGGCGTCGGGATCGTCTTCGGGCTGTTCCCCGCCCTGCGCGCGGCGCGACTCGATCCGGTCGAAGCCCTGCGCTACCAGTAGTCGGGAGGATCGCCGGTGGATCTACTCGAGAGCATCCGCAGCGGGCTATCCGACATTTGGACCCACAGGCTGCGCTCGGCGCTCACCCTGGTCGGGATCGTCGTCGGGGTCGCCTCCGTGGTCGCCATGTTTTCCTTCGTGAGCGGCATCAAAGCGCGCATCATGCAGGACTTCGAGCGCCTGGGCTTCGACAACGTCCTCTTCATCGCGAACATGCGTCCCCACAACCCGGAGAACCTCGCTCGTCTCAAGGCCTCCGAGGGCCTCACCCTCGACGACACCGAGGTCCTGCGTCGCGAGGTTCCCGAGATCCTCTATCTCTGCCCCGTCACGGAGAGGGAACTCGTCACCCGCGCCGGCAATGAAGCGCGGCGCTGTGACATCTTCGGCGCGACGCCGGATGGGTTCCCCCTGCTCAAGTTCGAGCTGGGCGCCGGCCGCTTCTACACCTGGCAGGATGTCGAGAACAATGCCCGCGTCTGCGTCCTCGGCGAGAAGATCAAGGAGAAGCTCTTCGGCGAAGCGAACGCCGTGGGCGAGACCGTTCTCGTGGGCGACGAGGAGTTCCTGGTCGTGGGCGCGCTCCGGATGAAGGAGTTCAGCCAGCTCTTCGGCAACAGCGGACAGGAAGAACACCACGAGCGGATCTACACGCCGATCTCGACCGCGATGCACTACATCACGGGTTCGAGGAAGCTGGACTACTTCGCCGTGCGGCTCCGGGACGGGACGAACATCTCCGAAGCCTACGAGAAGATCCACCGGATCCTGCTGCGCGAGCATCGCATGATCGAGGACTTCCAGATCGAGAACCTTGCGCAGGAGATCGCCGAGGCGATCCAGGGGGTGGATCGCATCACCCGGACCTGGAGCATGATCCTCGGATCGATAGCCACGGTCTCGCTCCTGGTTGGAGGTATCGGACTCCTCTCTGTGCTCATGATCTCCGTGAGCGAGAGGATCCGGGAGATCGGCATTCGCAAGTCCGTCGGCGCCGAGGACCGGGCCGTGTTCCAGCAGTTTCTCGTCGAGTCGGTCACGATCAGCGCCGTGGGCGGCGTCATCGGCCTCCTGCTCGGCGCCGGACTCTGCAAGCTCATCACCATCGTGGCTGCCCGGGCGGGACAGGATTTCGTGATACCGGTCTCGCCGACGGGGACGATCCTCGGGATCTGCTTCGCGGTCTGCGTCGGCCTCCTCTTCGGCCTCTACCCCGCCTTCAAGGCCTCGCGCCTGGATCCGATCGAGGCTATCTCGCGGAACGCGTGAACCCTTCCGCGGGAATGCGAAACCCCCGGCGACATCGCCGGGGGCTCCGCTCGCGAGAGTCACTCGAGCAGGGGCCCGCCGCTGAGGCGGCCTGCGAGACGCCGCGCCCCTACGGCTCCCTCGACGTGATCCTGATCTGCCCGTTCTCGATCGTCACATCCCCCTCCATCCCCTGCTCCCGCATCTGGCGGCGAACCTCGGCGATGATCTCATCGTCGGTCATCCCCTCGGTGCGATGGACCTTGATCACGTGGCGCTCTTCCCGC
>VGJL01000261.1 GCA_016867495.1 Candidatus Eisenbacteria bacterium
TGACCAGCCAGGTGACGAGGCTCCGGGGCCAGGTCGCGGATCTCACGGAGGTCCTGGCCACGAAGGACGACCTGGTCCGCGTGAGCGCGCCCCAGATGAAGTTCTTCCACGAGGAGAAGTGCACGAGCTGCCACACCGAGAGGCGCTTCGCAGGAGAGCACAGCTCCAAGGGGCAGATCGAGGCGGCCCTGGCCCACATGAAGGCGATGCCGGACGCGACCTTCACGGAAGACGACATGGCCAAGATCCACTCCTCGCTCCAGCTCCTCCGATGCGCGTCGTGCCACGGGGAGGAGAAACTCAGGCTCCTCGCCCTCAAGTCGCCGGAGCAGAGGATGGAAGTCATCCGCAGGATGGCGGCCATGCCCGGATCGAACATCAGCCCCGACGAGGCGGAGTCGATCCAGAGGGCGTATCAGCAGCTGTTCGGATTCTAGAAGAAGGGAATGCAGGCAGGGAGGCCGCGTGGGGGACGTGACGGGCTCGGGGGGCTTCGGCCCCCCGGCGCAGCGTCGCGCGCGCCTCGCCGCGGGCTCCCGCCGTATTCGACGAGGACACATGGAAAGGAGGAGGTTGTGAAGAGAGGTGCGTTTCTGGCCTTGATCATCGGTGGGCTGCTGCTTCCGATGGTCGCCACTGCCGGGGTCGAGACGACTCCGTACGGGTTCATTCTGCTGAACGCGAGCTACAACACGAGAAGCCAGACCGATGTCCCGGTTCTCGCCGCCCCGGCGGGCAAGGGGGAGCCGAACTTCAACATCTTCGCCAGGCAGTCGAGGCTCGGCCTGAAGATGAAGAGCGACGCGACCTACACCCCGTCGGCCGGGCTCGAGCTCGACTTCTACGGCCTGCGGGGTAGCGGAAGCAATGGGGGCCCCACCAACGCCGCGCCGCGGCTGCGCAGGGCCTTCATGGAGATGCACTTCTCCAAGTTCGACCTCCTGGCAGGCCAGGAGTGGATCGTCTGCGCCCCGCTGAATCCGACGACAATCATGCACATGTCCCTCACCGGGGAGATGTCCTCGGGGAATCTCTGGGCGCGCCTGCCGCAGATCCGCGGGACCATGAAGCCGATCTCGTCCGAGACCGGCGAGCTGAAGGTCGATCTCGCGCTCGTGCGTCCCCTGGGAGCCGATGCGCCCATGGACGCCGTGACCGTCGGCGTCGTCGTGGACACCACGACGGGGATCGGAACCGGCGGCGGAACCGGCGGCGTCTCTCAGGGCGAGGCCTACGGCCGGGGCGAGCAGTTCGGATGGCCTTGGGCGCAGGGGCGCCTGGGCTACACGGTGAAGGGCGCGACCAAGGTTGCGGCCGGCGTCTCGGGCCACTACGGGATGATGGACTTCGGGAACGACCCCGCGGGCGACGACCTGACGGGCGTCTCGATGGCCGTCGCGGGCGATCTGCAGATCACGGTCGGCAAGGCCACGATCAGCGGCGAGGGGTTCTGGGGACAGAACATCAACACCCTCTTCAGCAACGCCAAGTTCGCGATGGTCCCGGACAGCATGAAGGTCGACAACGTCCAGAAGCGCTTCAAGAACGTCGAGGAGATCACGGCGACCGGCGGCTGGGGCGAAGTGAAGTACGCCGTCTCCCCCGCCTTCGACCTCGTGATCAACGGCGGCGTGGAGCAGATGGACGATGAGTTCCTTGCTGCCCCCGATGTCAAGTCGAACACGACGATCATGGGGATGGTCATCGCCAAGCCGACGGCGGGAGTCCAGATCGGTTTGGAGACCGGCATGATCACGACGACATTCATGGGCAACGATCCGGGGACCGCCGACAAGGAGACCGAGTACGACCGCTCGAACATGAACGTCAACGTGTCGTTCATGTACTCGTTCTAGATCAGACGGCGCATCGCGCTCTGGCCCGCTCCGCTCGCTGAGTGGCAGGGCGCGACCTGCGCGACGAGAGTCCAGGGACCCCGACGGTTCCCGAAGCCTCGCGCCGCAAACATGGCGGGGCGAAGGGAATCGTCGGGGTCTCGGCGTGTGGACTGGCCGGAGCGCGCCTACTGCGCGTAATCGCGTTCGATGAGGATCGCGATCGAGCCGCCCCCCGGAGTTGAATGAACGGCCTCGATGGCGTCCTTCAACCCGCTGGCGAGAATCTCGGCCTCCCCCGCCGCCACGGTCACCCTCAAGCGACCTTCCCGGAAGTCGAGAGCCGCGCCGGAGGCGCTCGAGGTCTCGACTGAGTAGGCGAAGGAGTGGCTTTCTTCGGCATCGAGGACGAGCCTGCGATCGACCCGCCCGGTGGAGGCGAGCTGGCGGCACTCGTCGTCGCTCAGCCTCAGGCGAATCGACTTCTCGAAAACCCGCAGCTTCATGAGAGTGGACCCGCCCGCGGCGCGGTCATCCGCCGATCCGCGGCATGTGGGGAACGCCCGCGGCCGGAGTCCTGACCACGCCGGGCAAGCGGAGGGCGCGCCGGATCGTCTCCTCCAGATCCTCCGCGATCTGGACGGGCCGCACGCAGGGCATCAGATCATGCGCGATGGAGCTCATCAGGCAAGGGAGGAGCTTGCCGTCGCCGCGGAGCCTGATGCGATCGCACCCCGCGCAAAAGGGCTCCGACATCGGCGAGACGAACCCGATGATCGACGCGCCTCCGTCGACAGCGTAGCGGACCGCGGCGTCCCCGCCGTTCGCCCCCCGCTCTCCTCCCGCAAGGTCGGACTCCCCGGAGCGATCCTCGCCCGACCGAAGCCGGCGCAGGGCGTGTCTGCTCTCGATCAGGCGCTTGACCGCTCCGTTGGGGACATGGTCCGTCCCCCCGTCCCATCCGGGCATCTGCTCGATGAAGCGGACCTCGACGCCCTTGCGCCGTCCATAGGCGACGAAGTCGAGCACCTCGCCCATGTTCGATTCGAGGACCACGACGTTGAG
>VGJL01000262.1 GCA_016867495.1 Candidatus Eisenbacteria bacterium
TGGACATTCGGCGGCCGCAGGGCCGCGCGCAACGTGTCGGCCGCCACCAACCCGCTCTCGCCCGGCAGCGGATGGACCTGGACGCCGGAGACGACCGCCGGGGCCCCCGCCTCGTAGAGATAGACGTGGCTGCGCTCCTCGAGGAGGACTTCCTCTCCGGGACTGGTGTGGACGGCGATCGCGGCCTGGTTGGCCATCGTCCCGCTGGCGACGAAGATTCCCGCCTCCTTCCCGAGGAGCGCGGCGACCTGCCGCTCCAGATCCTGCGCCGTCGGATCGTCGCCAAAGACATCGTCGCCGACGACCGCCTCCGCGATCGCGCGCCGCATCTCCGCCGTCGGCCTGGTGACCGTGTCGCTTCTGAGATCGACGATCTCCGCCGCGCTCATGCCGTCTCCTCGGGGTCGTCATAGAGGGCGCGCAGGGCTTCCCGCAACCTGCGCGAGAACTCGCCGCGCGCGCCCGCTCCGACTTTCCTCCCGTTGTATCTCGTGACGCTCAGGACTTCCCACGAGGTGCTCGTCAGCATGATCTCCTGTGCCTGCTCCAGGGCCTCCGGTCCCGCCTCCACCTCCGCCGCCGGCATGCCCAGAGCGTGGGCCGCGCGAAGGACCTTGTCCCGAGTGACTCCCCTCAGGATCCCGACGGAGCAGGGAGGGGTGCAGAGTGTCCCCGCCGGCGAGACCCAGAGGAGATTGCTGTGCGCCCCCTCGGCCAGCAGGCCGGCGGGATTCAGCAGGATGCCCTCCGCGGCCCCGGCCCGGACCGCCTCGCGGCGGGCGAGCAGGTTGTTCAGGAGATTGCTCGACTTGATCTCGGGACTGAGCGCGGCGATCGGCATCCTCCGGGTCGAGACGAGGATCGCCGCGACCCCCTCCCGATACTCCTCCTCGGTCAGCTCTATGAAAGGCTCGATCGTCACGACCCAGGTCGGCGTGAAGCCATCGAGCTGATCCCTGCCTCCCGTGCCGCGGCTCACGATGATGCGCATGCGGGCGGTCGCGAGATTGTTCCTCTTCATCAGCTCTCGCAGGATCGCAAGGGGATCGGGCTCCTCGCGCCCGATCTCAAGATCGAGCAGCCGCGCCGATCTGTGGAGCCTCTCGTGATGGTCCTTCCAGAAGAGCACCTTCCCGTTGCGGGATCGGAGGGTCTCGTAGATCGAGTCGCCATAGAGAAAGCCGCGATCCAGCACGGAGACCGTGGCCTCTTCCTGCAGCACGAAGCGCCCCTGGACGAAGTAGATCATCGGATCCCCCCACGGTAGAGGAGCTCGACCTTGATGGCGCGCGGCCCGAGGGCGAGTCGCGAGACGGTCGAGCCCGCGCGATCGAGGACATGAATCCCCTCCTCCCCCGCCGCCCACAGTCTTCCCCCCCTCGCGTCGCGCGTGATCCCGAGGACGCCGGGCAGAGGGACGCTCGCCGACTCCTTGAGCTCCCGGTCGAAGCGCACGAGCGCGGCGCGGCCCCGATCGGCGACCCAGACGCCACCCTCTCCATCGGGGCAGAGATCGCGCGGATCGACCAGGACGGAGTCGCTCCGCCCCCCGGAGCTTCCATCGAGCGCGAAGCGGAAGAGGCTCCCCTTCCTCGCGTCGAGGACGATGATCGCGCGATCCTCCTCGACCATAGCCACGGGATGCCCGAAGCCGGGACGGCGCGCGCTCAGGACTCGATCGCGGTAGATCTGGATCTCCCCGGTCTCCTCCGCGAGGCGCCCCCCGACCCAGACGGCGCCGTCGCTCGCGACGATGAGATCCTCCAGGTAGAGCCCGGTCACGTCCGACCAGAGCAGTCGGCCATCGGCGTCGCGCTCCTCGATCCTGCCGTCGCCGAACGACCCTGCGACGACGCGCTCCCCGCCCGCGCCGAGCGCGACGGCCCGCGCTTGCGGCATGTCCCAGGTCACGGAAGCGGAGCCGCCGTCGGAGGCGTGCTTGAGAATCTTCCCAGCAAGGTAGTCGGCCGACCAGATCGCGTTGGCGACCGTGTCGGCCGCGAGATCGAGGAACCAGCGCCCTCTCTCGATCCGCTCCACGAGATCCCGTCCGTCAGGCGTCAATCTCGCGAGCCCGCCGCCGTCGCTGTCGGCCACCCAGGGAATCTCCGGTCCCGGCCGCGCCTGATCCCACCGGGTCGGAAGCGCCGTCCCCGACGACAGCTCGAACTCGAGGCGGTACTCGTACTCGACTCCGTCGAGGGCGCCTTGGTCGGTGTACGCCAGCAGGGCCGGGTCGACCCCGCCGGGGGTCAGGGAGACGATCGGCCCGTCGGGCGCCTCGCGGCGGAAGACCCGCGCGAGGCCGATCCCCGATATGCCGCCGGTCTCCCAGACGAGGTCCACACGCCCATGGGCCGCGCGCGCATCGAGAAGAAACGGAATCCCACCCGTGTCGGGGTTTGACGGATCGAAAGGATTCGCGCGTTCGCGTTCCTCGCACCCGGCGATTGCAAGGAGCCCCACGAGCAGGACTGCCGCGCGCCGCCCCCTCACCGCGACTGTCCCCCGCGCCCTTCCGCGCCCGGACTCGCCCGCCCGTCCCTCTCGGCACCGGAATCCGGGGAGAGGCGATTCCCGGCGTCTCGGCGCCCATCGTCGTGTCTCTCAGGAAGAACCCAGGACAGGAGCGCGCAAACCAGCGCTGTCTCGGCTCCCACCCAAAGGGCCGTCGACAGCGCGTCCCTGTCTTCCGTCTGCCGATAGAGGCGCCGGATCTCGCCGGGTTCGGCGGCGCGCAGGTAGCTCGAGTAGGATCGATCGGCCGCTTCCTCCGCCACGATGCCTCCCGCCGCCAATGCCGCCGCCAGCCCCGGCATCGCGTAGCGGCCGAGCCGGCGCCACAGCGGCCGCGCGCGGGGGCGTTCCA
>VGJL01000263.1 GCA_016867495.1 Candidatus Eisenbacteria bacterium
CCGGAGGGGAGGGGCGCGGAGCCCGGGAAGCCCGCCATCCCGGACGGACCGATCGTCCAGGAGAGCGTGGGGAAGGCGGCTCCCGCGCGCACCTACCAGGATCTGCTCCAGAGCCCGCACGACGAAGACCTCTTCGTCCACTACTTCACGACGCAGCTTGCGAGAATCGACCTGGACGGATCCATCACGCCCCTCGGTCGAGAGGGGATCATCTGGGACTTTGATCCCAGTCCGAACGGCGAGTACATCCTCGTCCAGACGATCCACCCCCCCTTCTCGTACCTCGTCACGGGCGACCGCTTCCCGATGCGCGTGGAGATCTGGTCGGCGCGCGGGGAGCCTGTCCACATGGTCACCGATCGGCCCCTTCAGGAGGGGATCCCCATCACCTACGGCAGCGTCGAGACCGGCCCTCGCGAGTTCGTCTGGAGAGCCGATGCGCAGGCGACGCTCTGCTGGGCGGAGGCTCTGGACGGCGGCGACGCCGGGAAGGACGCAGAGCTCCGAGACGCCGTCTACCTCCTGGATGCGCCCTTCAAAGGGCGGCCGGTTCTCTGGACTCGCCTGCCGATCCGATACGGCGGGACGACCTGGGGAAGGGGCGACCTGGCGGTGATCGCGGGCTGGTGGTGGAAGACGCGGAACCAGAGATTGTGGTGCGCTCATCCCGATCAGCCTGATGTCGAGGCGGAGCTTCTGATCGATCGGTCCTGGGAGGATCGCTACTCGGATCCCGGCGAGCCGGTTCTGGCGCGGAACGCGGCCGGGCGCCTCGTTCTTCTGATTGATTCCGCCGGAGAGAAGATCTACTTCCGCGGCGCCGGGGCTTCTCCCGAGGGGGATCGTCCCTTCCTGGACCGTTTCGATCTGACGACGCGCAGGGCGGAGCGGCTCTTCCGATCCGAGGCTCCGCACTACGAGGAGTCGATCACGGTTCTCGATCCGGGGGGCGGGCAGGTCCTGACAAGGCGCGAGTCGGTGACGGAGGTTCCCAACTACTTCGTCCGCGATCTTGGCGGCGGCGGTCTGCGCCAGCTCACCTTCTTCGCCCATCCGACCCCGCAGCTTGTCGGCTTCCGCAAGGAGCTGATCCAGTACCGGCGGGCCGATTCCGTGGCGCTGTCGGCCAAGCTGTACCTGCCCGTCGGCTATAGGGCCGATGAGGGGCCTCTGCCGATGGTGATGTGGGCTTATCCGGAGGAGTACAAGAGCGCCGACGCCGCGGGACAGATCACCGACTCTCCCCACCGCTTCGACTGGGTCGGCTGGTGGTCGCCCCTCTTGTGGCTCACGCAGGGATACGCCGTCCTGGACGATCTGAAGATGCCGATCGTCGGCGAGGGGGACCAGGAGCCGAACGACACCTTTCTCGACCAACTCGTCGCGAGCGCCGAGGCGGCCGTGGAGGAAGTCGTGCGCAGGGGGGTCGCGGATCGGAGGCGGATCGCCATCGGCGGGCACTCCTACGGCGCCTTCATGGCGGTGAACCTGCTCGCGCACTCCGACCTCTTCGCGGCCGGACTGGCCAGGACCGGGGCCTACAACCGCACGCTCACCCCCTTCGGCTTCCAGTCCGAGGAGCGGACCCTATGGGAGGCGCCGGAGGTCTACTTCGCCATGTCCCCGTTCATGCACGCGGACAAGATCGACGAGCCGCTTCTGCTTGTCCACGGCGAGGCGGACAGCAACCCCGGGACCTTTCCCATGCAGAGCGAGAGGCTCTACAACGCGATGAAGGGCATGGGCGGGACCGTCAGGCTGGTCATGCTTCCCCATGAGAGCCACAACTACCGCGCGCGGGAGTCGATCCTGCACCTGATCTGGGAGACGCAGGAGTGGCTCGACCGGTTCGTGAAGAACCGCGCGCCCTAGCGCGCGACGATCTTGTTCGCCGCGGCGAAGCCGTCGCCCTCGAGCATGAGGAAGTAGACGCCGGGCGCGAGCCGATTCCCTTCCTGATCGCGCCCGTCCCACGCGATCGCCGACCGGCCCGCCGCAAAGTCGCGATCGGCGAGTGTCGCGACGCGGCGGCCCAGCGCGTCGTGGAGTGTGACGCGGACCGCGCCCGCCTCGGGGAGGGTGAAGCGAATCAGGCCGGGCGCCGAGATCGGATTCGGCTCCGCTTCTATGCCCGCGACCGCCGGACCGCCGCCGTCCCCGTCGGCGATGGCGCTCAGCCCGTACTCGATCTCCGCGATGAACCAGGGGGCGTTCTCGGGAGTGATGGTGATGTGCTCCTGGTTCGCGGCGGGGAAGTAGACCGCGTCGAAAGGGGATATCTCCAGGATGTTCGGGTCGCCCGCGATGTCGTGGAAGAGATCGCCCGTCGCGAGCCCAAGCGCGCTCACGGAGGGGATGAAGCAGTGGTTGGGATGGAAGGCGATGATGTCGCCGTAGCCGGGGTCGCTCGCGGCGAGCTGGGCCATCGTGTCCCGCCATCCGCCGGGGGCGTTGTCGTAGGGAAGCGTGCCCGAGACGACGACCTGAGACCGATCGGCGGGAAGGAGAATGAAGTCGATCAATCCGTCGAAGATGAGCTGGCTCGATCCGTTCGGCACGGCCCAGACGTTCCCCGTGAAGTCGACGAAGAAGCTGCGGTACTCCCACTGGATGATCTGGGCGCCCGGGTTGAACCCCTGAGTCGCGCGCGAGCCGCTGCCGTTCGCGATTGCGACGAGGCGCGGCGATGCCGGATAGCCCCCCAGCGAAGCGAAGTCCGCGAGCAGGGCTGCCCGCAGCGGATCGGCCTGGCCCGTCCCGCCGGGCGGATCGGTGTGATGGTAGACGAGCATCTGGCGAGCCGCGGGCGTGTCGAGATCTGCGAGATTCGCGGCGGCCTCATCGGATTGCTCCGAGAAGA
>VGJL01000264.1 GCA_016867495.1 Candidatus Eisenbacteria bacterium
ACGCTCAACCTCCCTACGAACCATCCCGTCCTCCTTCTCTTCCCTCCTCGAGCCCGTGGGATGACCCAGGATCTACCTAGGCACCCCACCCCCTCAACAGGAAGTGGGAGGACACATGGCCTTATCGAAGCAGCGTGATCTTCATGCTCTGGGAGCCCATCGCGTTTCGCAGGTGGGCGAGATAGACACCGGAGCGGACCGCGTGGCCCGATTCGTCGCGGCCGTCCCAGCTCGCATCGCTGAGCCCCGCCTCGACGGGATTGTCGATCAGCGTCCGGATCCGCCGGCCGGTCAGATCGAGGATATCCAGCCTCACCTGGCCGCCCGGAGTCTCGTACCGGATGTTCGTCACGCCGCCGGTCGGGTTGGGCACCGCCGCCGCTATGCGGAGTCTGAACGGATCGATAGTCAGCGAGATCCCGCCGCTGCGGAAGACCTCCCGTCCGTACGCGTCGAAACCGGTGACACGGTAGAGATGCTTCCCTGGACTCGCCGGATCGCGGAAGGTGTACCACGAGCCCTCGAGGAAGAGGGACGGGTCGCCTTCTCCCCTGATCTCCCACTCGCCGAGGGGACCCTGCCGCTCGACGCGGAAGACGGCCGGTTCGACCGGCGTCCGCCACGTGAGCACCGCCGCGCCGACCTCTGCGCGCGCCTCCACCTCTATCGTCACGACGGGCGTGATCACATCGGCGTCGATCCGCCCGGTGTTGCGAGCATCGTGGCGGAAGGAGGTCCAGGGGTTGAGCCGCATCGCGGTCGGGAGGTCGAGCGGGAAGATCACGTCCGAGATCTCGAGGATCGCGATCGACGCCAGGAACTCGGCCTGGACCACGAGGTTGGGATTGGCGTTGCGGTCGATGTCCCAGCAGGTCAGGCCGTGCTGGATCCGGCCGCCCATGACGTAGGGGAAGCCCGCGACCGGAGCCCCCTGCGCGTCTCCGTTGATGGCGTGGACGATCCCCTGGTTGTCGCCCACCACGATCTCCGGTAGCGCGTCGGCGTCGAGATTGACGAGGATCGCCGAGCCTACCTTCTCGTCCGCGTCGGCGATCTGGCGCGGGAAGCCTGGGAGCGCCGCCGCCGAGTTGGCATTGACGGCGACCAGCTTCCCCCGGCCCGATCCGAGGACGATGTCCTTCTGTCCATCGCCGTCGATGTCTCCGATCGCCGGAGTCGGCTCGGTCCAGTTCGTCGGCAGCTTGTCGATCTGGTAGGGCCAGCCGGTCCGCAGGACGAGGCTCCGGGGCGGCGACGGCTCGTACTTGAAGCTCCAGAGGTAGTTGCGCGTCGCGACGAAGATGTCGTAGGCGTCGTCCCCGTCCACGTCGGCCACGGATGGGGACGAATTCGAGCGGGCCTCGTCCCCGGTGAGTCCCTGCTCCAGCGGCGCGGTCGCCAGGATTGTCCCGTCACCGCGGACGACAGCGAGTATCGAGGCGGCGCCCGTTCCCGATGTCTCGAGCTGCACGATGATCTCGTCCTTGGGATCGAACTGGGGGTCGAGATTCGCCGCCGCGGGCGATCCGTATGTGTAGGGCCAGCTAGCGGGATCCGCCGGGTTGCCTCCGCCGAGATAGGCGAGCTTTCCATCCGCGTTCCCGGTGATCACCGGGCTGCCGTCGCCGTTCCATGCGTAGAGGAATCCCCTGTTCTGGACGATGACCTCGGGCTTCAGGTCGCCGGCGATGTCCGCGAGAAGCGGAGAGGCCATCAGGTAGTTGTTCGTTCCCGCCGCGCGGCTCCAGAGGCGCGTCCCTTCCCTGTTCCAGACGAAGACGTACGGGGTCTTGTCGGTCTCGGACCGATACCGCGCCGTGACGACCACCTCAACATTCCCGTCGCCCGTGATATCGGCGATCGCCGGCTTGCTCCAGATGAAGGCCGGGGTTTCGGACCAAACCCCGAAGGTGGAGGGCACCCCATCGCCATCGATGATCTCGGTCCCGTTGTCCCTCAGGCCGTAGACCCGATCCGCTCCAACGAAGATCTCATAGTGGTCCGTCGCATCCAGATTCTCTATCGTGGGGCAGCCCCAGTTGGGGTCGCCTGACACGCTGATCGGCCATCCGGTAAGGGAGGCCGGGTTGGTCGTCGCCCCGACCGGCTCGGAGTAGGCGCTCCAGTTGCCGGAGGAATCGATCGCGGCGACGCGGTAGAAGTAGCGGGTCAGTCCGCCCAGCCCCTCGTCCCGGAAGTACTCCATCCCCCGCAGGAATCGATCGTGGACCCTCGCGTAGGCCCCCGTCTCCGTCGCGCTGCGCTCCAGGACGTACCCCTCGATGTCGGGGTCCGGCGTCGCCGACCATGTCAACATGATCGCGTCCTTCGTGGCCTGCGGAGGTCGATCGGTCGGGAAGGAGGGCGGGGCGGGCATCTCGAACTCGACCTCGCGGACCAGGAAGGAGAAGGAGGCATTGAACGCCGACTTCACCTCGAACTGGAGACGCAGCGTCTGCGCGTTGGTGACCTGGAAACGGTACTGGGCCCCACCCACCGTCGTCGACGTCTGCCCTTCGATCGCCTGCGAGAGCGGGTAGCTGTCCGTTCCGGACACGATCGTGGCGCCCGATAGGGCGGTCAGGATCCCGGTCAGGTTCGCGGCGCTCCCGGCGCCGTAGTTCCTGAGAACCGGGCGCCAGCTCATCGTCTCGCCCGTGTCGGGGAGACCGTTCCCGTCCCCGCTCACCTCGGCGAGCACGCCCTGTTCGAGATCGAAGAGGGGGCGATAGGCGGGCAGGGGCTCTGTGAAGGTCGATGTCCGGGCCGGGGACGCCTGACTGATCTCCACCACGGCCCGGCACGGCAGGCGGTCGCCGTTCTGCAAGACAGTC
>VGJL01000265.1 GCA_016867495.1 Candidatus Eisenbacteria bacterium
GATCATGGTCTGATACCCACGGCCAGCGGCATCGGCCCGCTCTCGGAATTCTTCGAGCACGCTGTCATCGAGGTAGATCGTGATTCGCGTCTTGCCCGTTTGGGGGACCACGGCGCCCCGGCGCCCCTCACTGAAGTCGTATTCCCTCTTCATACTTGCGCCTCTCGTTGCGAGTCGCGGTCCGGGCCGAGATCAGCCGGACTTCGTCCTCGCGGTAGGAGTAGACCACGACCAGCAGACGCCCCACCCCGTCCCGACCGATGGTCACGAACCTCTGCTCACCCCGAGCCATCCGATCCTCTCGCGTGATTGCGACGGGGTCGAAGAGGACAGCCTCGGCATCCGAGAACCGGACACCATGCTTTGCCAGGTTTGCCCTGGCCTTCCTCGGGTCCCACGATGCTCTCATATATGTATACTATGCATACTCATTGACGTCAAGCGTTCCCTCGCCGGAGACTCCGGATCCGCCGATCGCAAGACGATGATCAGAGCGGCGTGGTTCAGCCTTGGCCCGAAGCCCATCGCCGCGCTCCGACGCGCCGCATGTCGGCAGCGCGACGCATCCTGCCCAGCTCTCGGACGAGCGCAAGAACCGCGCCCGTCTCCCGATTCACCCGCCAAACCCCTCCCCCTTCCGTGTATCCTTCCACGGGAGGAAGAACCGGATGGCTCCGATCGAGAGCGCCACGCCCGAGGAGATCGCCTGCTGGCGGAAACTCGTCCGCCGGGGGCGGGTCGCCGGCCTTCGCAAGGAGGTCGCGGAGGATCTCGCGGGGCAGACCCTTCTGAAGGCCATCGAGACCTTCGATCCCGCCCGGGGAGCCTTCCCGGCCTTCTGCCGGGCGATTCACGCCAACCTGGTCAAGAACTACTGGCGCGACCGGAAACCGGAAGTCGGGTTCGATCCCGAGATCCACGACACGCCGGGCGGCGAGGATCTTCTCGAGTCGATCCTGAGCGGGGAGGAAAGAGAGATGCTTGCCGGCATCGCGGAGCGGATCCGAGACCGATTGAGTCCCGCGGAGGACGCGTTCTTCCTCACGCTGGCGGAGATCCTGCAAGATCGCGCGACGGGGGCGGTCTCGGAGGCTGCGCGCCGCCTGGGGCTCACTCCCCTGCAGGGACATGATGTCCTGCGGCGGATCGTGCGGAAGGCGCGCATCTACCGCGAGCAGTTCCTGGTCGCGATGGGCGAGAAGACCGCGAGGGCGAGCCAATTCGAGTACGACCTCCGGGACGAGGGGCTGGAGGCCGCCGGGGCTCCGACCATTCTCCACGCCGAGGTTCATCACATGGCCCAGGCAGCGCCCATGCGCGCCCCCAGAGACATCGAGCCGATCGACCCCTTCCTCTTCCTCGCCGCAAGCCAAGCCACGGCCGGGTACGAGCGCTTCGCGGCCACTCTCTCGCCAGAGCAGCGCGAGCGCCTGGCGGCCATCCTCAGTTAGAGAGGCGCCTGGCGGCCATCCTCGGTTGAGGAGGCGCCTGGCGGCCATCCTCGGTTAAGGAGACTCGCCGAAGCCGTTCCTCGCGCGCCTTGAATCCGCGCCAAAGCGCCCCCCTTCCCGTGTACTAGGAGACGAAGCGGCACAGCCGTGATCCCGACCGTTCAGCGGTTCCATCAGCGTCTTGAGAAAGGAGAAGATCATGCTCAAAGCGCGAATCGTGGGCGACCAGATCAGAATCGGAAGGCACTTCAGCCTCTCGTTCCAGCGCACCCTTCGGATCCCGGACGACAAGAGGCACTACCCCCTGCCGCCGGGGTTGGGCGACTTCCCCATCCGCCGCGTCGCCGACTACAAGGACCGCGTGCCCGAGTCCTGGCGGAAGCATGGAGGGGTCTTCATCCCGATGTACCAGCGCGAGGCGCTCTGGCTCTCGTTCGAGGCCCCCTACTGGCGGCCGTGCGCCGTCCAGGTCGCCGTGGGCAAGGTCAACGCGATCTCAGGCGCGGTGTGGGAACCCGGTCTCTCGCGCGCGAAGCAGGATTACGTCGTCTGCCCGGATCAGCCCTGGCTGGACGGCATCAAGGCAGAGAGGAACTGCATCCGGCAGTTCGTCGCCATGCCCCTCGGGATGGGATACACGGTGGAGGAGCAGGTCACGGGCAAGGCGGAGTTCGGCGGACTTCAGATCGTCGTCTACGATCCCAAGCCCGGGCGCTTCCCCGAGAGGCCGCGCGAGCGCTGGGGCCGGATGGGGACTGGGGGCTTCAGCAACGTCCAGTGCTGTTACTCGGTCGCCACGGAGATGGGCCTCGGCGCCGGAGGCCGCATGCGCCAGAAGATCTACCCCGACCAGCACGGCATCGACACCTGGGACGAGACGAACACCGGCCGCCTCTACGTCCACATCGTGAACAGCATGGCCTACCGCGAGATCACGGGAGAGGAGCCGCCGGCCACGCCGATCAGCGCTCGCACCTACGCGCGTTTCGGCCTCCCCTGGTTCGACCTCTACGACGAGGAGAAGGGCGACGTCGAGACCTCCGAGATCCTCGCGGGGGTGAAGTCGGTGAAGAAGATGGACGCGGAGAAGGGATTCACGCCGCAGCAGGACGACGCGACGGTGGAGGTCCCGGCGGCGCACGTGAAAACGATCGCTGCGTCGGAGGACGGCGTGCCGGTGGAGGAGGGGAGCTGGTAGACCCAGGCAGCCAAGACCGGGACGGACGCCATCGTCATGAAGCAGGCGGCCGACGCGGTAGAACCCACGCAACCATGACCGGGACGCCTATCGACACGGGCAGGACGATCGTCGGGGTCGCGCTATTCCAGGAGGACGATCCTGCCCGTCCCGGTCGATCCGCCGCTCATGGCGCGCACCAGAT
>VGJL01000266.1 GCA_016867495.1 Candidatus Eisenbacteria bacterium
TCTCGCTGGGGCGAGGATCGTCGGCTTGATGCGGCCGTCATCCGTGGGACCGCGGCTTGAGGAAGTATAGATGGTGTTGGCTGAAGTGCCGTTCATGCTCCCGCCCGCCGTCATGCAGTTCTTGGCGGACGCCGGGCTGCCCACCGTATTGCCGCCCGGACCGTTGTTGCCGCATGAGTGGACTTCGAGGAAGTCGGGGTGGTTGTAGATGAACTGGTCGAGCGACATGGCTTGCGCGTCGTACGCGCCGCCGACGGGATTGCCCCAGCTGTTGCTCATCACGCGCGCCGCGCCGGCGGAGTTGCCGTTGTAAGGTGTGATGAGGGAGAGGTTCAGGTCGGTCGGCACGAACACGCCAGGCTGGGAGGGCCCGCCGGCGTCGAGGAAATAGATCTTGGCCTTCAAAGCCATCCCGTCGCGGGCGCTCGTTCCGTTCGGCGAATCGTCGCCCGCGTCGGTGCAGGAAGTGTGCGTGCCGTGATACTGGTTGCCTGCGTCGTCGCCGAAGACGATCTCCGGCGTCTCGATCGCCTTCTGGTAGGCGATGATCTTCCTGTGCGTCGGATAGTTGCCGAAGTTGGTGAGCGGAACGGCCGCATCGTAGAACTGGTAGTGGGTTGTCCGGATGCCGCTGTCGGCGAGGCTAACGATCTGGCCCTGACCCTGGATTCCCTGCGTCCAGATCCGACGGTTTCCGTTGATGTTGGTCTGAATGACCCACTGGCACAGGTCATTGTCCCAGACCGGACGGGTGTAGGGCTCGATCCACGCGATCTCCCGGATCTGGGCGATCGAGGCGAGGCGGGCCGTGTCGATCTCCGCCCTGATCATCTTGTTCACCCCGCTGTCGGTCGTCTCCAGGATCCTGCCGCCCGCCGCGGAGACCGCCTCGGCCGCCGCGTCCAGGGACTCTCCCGGGTAGACGAGCAGCGTCATCTGCGCCGGACCCCGCTCGCTCATCCGGGAGTCCCTGCTCAGCTTGTACGCAGGCTCATAGAGGCCCACCCACGAGACACGGGACTCTCTCGCCAACCGAGCCTTCGCGTCGCCGCTCAGGGAGCAGAGGAACGCGTAGTCGGGGACGTAGTTCACGATCGCGCCTCCCTGCGACTCGATCAGCGCGCGATCCTCCTGCGTCACGGGGCCCCGAAACTGGACGATAAAGTAGCCCCGCTCGGCCCCGATCGGGGGAGTGGATCGCAGATCGGAAGGGATCTCTCCTTCCCAACCCTCGACCGACGGATCCAGCTCGAATCCGGCCGCGAGCCGGATCAGAGCCGGGCCACCGGCCGGCTCGGGATGAAACCGCCCGCTCGCTGTCTCCCAGATTGGGGTCTTCGCGCCCGGGGGAAGGCCCCGGAGCCCGGCCTGATCGGCGGTGACGCCGAGGGAGCCGCCGACATCCCCGGCGGGCCTGGAAGCAAGGGCGGCCGTGGCGAAGAAGCAGGCGGCCAGCGCAAGGACGCCCGTGAGGGCGATCGCCGTGCGCATCGGCCGCGAGCCGCTGGCCATGAGTCGATTGGCGTTAGCTGATCGGAACATGATTCCTCCCGTCCTCGAACCGGACGCTCGGGGTCGACATGAGATGCATCCCCGCTGGCAATCAACAGCCTCAGCGGCTCCGATGCCGCCCGACGCTGGTCCCGCCGCGGGGCAAGATCGTTGATGTGTCAATTGTACCTGATTCCTTGCCCCGTAACAAGTTTCCCGCATCTCTTCAGCCCGACCGCAGAACGCCACGGAAGAGCGGAGATCCGGCGCCCAGACGCCGATGAGGCCGGGCCTGTTCCCTGCAGCCGCCGCCGCTTCGCGCCGAGGCGAGCGCCCCGCGCCCGCCTCCGTCCGCCGCCGGCGGCTTCTGGACAGTGTGGCGTCCGGGCCCCGACGCAGCGGAGTCGATAGGCCTGTGACCGCTGGAGGCGATGTCGGGGCCGCTCTCACGCGGCGCGCCAGAGAGCCGGCGTCAGTGCGCCTTCAACCCGACGGATCGAGAGCGCGGCGATCTGGCCCGACACTTGCTCGAGCACCCACGCCCGCGTCACCGACTGCACGGAGGTCACATGCCGTTCAGGAGACGCCGGCTCCTTTTGCCATCTCCCGCTTTGTTGTCGCTCATCGCCTTTCTGGCAGCGTGCATTGGCGGATCCGTCTCGGAGGCCAGCCTGCCCTGGATGGAGTGGCGAGACCCGCAGGCCGCGAACAACCTTGATCGATTCCCGAGCGAGAATGCCCCGGGGTGGATCGACGTCGTATTCCCGTCGGCGCACCGGGGGACCGGCGGCTCTCTCGGGCTCGTGGCCTGGGACGAGGACGGCGCATCGCCCCTCAAGATCCTCCACGACCCCGCGCCACCGCTCGGTCGAAAGCCAGTCTGGACGGAGGACCCGCCCGAGGATGGGCGGAGCGGGCCCCCGGGGTACTGCCGTTTCCGAGCAGTGGAGGCGCTCGATGGGGAGCTACGCGTCGCTGTCCGCGTTGCGGTCCCCGGTCCCGAGCGGCCGCTCCGGATCGAGCTGGCCTGGTCCGTCTTGGAGTCGGTCGGACGATCCGACACGCTGGAAGGCGCGCGCGGATCGATTCCCTCCCTCTCCGTCCTGGGCGGCCC
Source organism: Candidatus Eisenbacteria bacterium (assembly GCA_016867495.1). Classification (NCBI taxonomy): domain Bacteria; phylum Candidatus Eiseniibacteriota; species Candidatus Eiseniibacteriota bacterium. The sequence goes on from VGJL01000266.1 coordinate 2,606, forward strand.
GGCCGCGATTCGCCGCAGCCCCGTCGTCCACGCCCTGGCGCCGCGCGCCCTCGAACCCGGGCGCGCCCTGGAAGTCCTGGGCGCGGGCGTCGACCGGGTGCGGACTTTTGCGCTCCTCGACGCGCGCCAGACCTCGTGGAGCCTCGCCCCGATCGGGAACCCCACGGAGGCGCGAGCCCGTGTGAGGCTTCCCGCGGCGATGCCAGCGGGG
>VGJL01000267.1 GCA_016867495.1 Candidatus Eisenbacteria bacterium
CGAGGCGCATCGTGGGAGAGTGCACGGCGGAGCTCCTCGGAGAGGGGCACGCGGTGCCGGAGTCGGTGCCGCTCGGGGTGATGATCGAGATTCCCGCCGCAGTCGCGATCGCCGATCTCCTCGCGCGCGAGGCCGACTTCTTCAGCATCGGATCGAACGACCTCATCCAGTACTCGCTTGCGGTCGATCGCGGGAACGAGACGATCGCCCATCTGTACGATCCGTTCCACCCGGCGGTGCTGCGGCTCCTGCGGCAGACCGTCCTGACCGCGCGCGAGGCCGGGATCCCCGTCTCCTCCTGCGGGGAGATGTCGGGGCAACCCCTCGGCGCGCTCGCTCTCCTGGGATTGGGCTGCTACAACCTGAGCGTCTCTCCGCGTCAGGTGCCCGTGATCAAGAGCGTCATCCGATCGGTGCGCCTGGCCGGGCTCGAATCGCTGGCCCTTGCCGCCCTCGCATCGCCGACAAGCGGCGAGGTGCGGGGGCTTCTCGAATCCGGAGTGCGGGCCGCCGGACTCGACCTGGAGGCCTTCGAGTGAGCGCAAGCGATCCGATGCGCCGGTGGGTGGATGCCTTTCCTGAGATGCTCGAGGAGGGCTGGGCGGCCCCGCTCCCCGATGGCTATCTCCTCCCGCCGGGCCGCGCGCTCCTGTTCGGGGGAATGGGAGGATCCGGAATGGCCGGAGCGCTCGCGGCGGTCCTCCTCGAGGAAGAGGGCACGGTCGCTCTTCCCTGGAGAAACGCCCGTCTCCCGCGCTGGCTCTCGCCGGAGGATCGATTCGTGCTGGCCACCTACTCCGGCGAGACCTGGGAAGCCCGTTCCATGCTGGAGGAGGCCCTCGACCGCGGGATCCCCACGCGCGTGGTGGCCTCCGGAGGAAGCGTCGCCGCCCGCGCGATAGAGAGGGGCGTGCCCTGTTTCCTCGTGCCCGGGGGGCTCGCCCCGAGGGCTTCTCTTCCCTGGCTCTTCGCGGGCGTCGCCAGGGCCGTGAGGCCAGATCTCCTTGGGGAGATCGCCGGCGTCGCGAGGTCGCTTCGGGCCGAGCGAGACGCGCCGCCCGGAGGCCGCCACCCGGATGAGATCGCGCGGTCCCTGCACGACCGATTGCCGGTGCTGCTTCCCGTGGGCCGGGCGATGGAGGCGGTCGCCTTCCGCTGGCGGAATCAGATCCTCGAGAACGCGGAGCAATCCTGCATCGTCTCCCCGCTGCCGGAAATGATCCACAACGAGGTGATGGGTTGGCCCTGGCTCGCGCGGGGCGGAGTCCCCGCGGCCTTCGTCGTTCTGCGCGGAAGCGGACCGCTGCCCGAGAAGGAGAAGAGGCTCCTTGCCGCCCTCCCGGGCGAGGCGGCCGCGCTGGGCCTTCCCTTCCTCGAACCTCCCCCTGCGGAGGCGGGAGGGCGGGGAGCCCTGCTCGCGGAGGTCTTCCTCGGCGATCGGGTCAGCGTGGAACTGGCCCGGATGCGAGGCGTGGACGCGACTCCGGTGGCGCTGATCGAGCGCCTCCGCAAGGCCGCAGCAAAGGAGGAATGAGGATGAGCGCGCCGATCGCCATCATCCCGGCCGCGGGGGTCGGGACCCGTCTTCGCCCCCACACCCACACTACCCCCAAGGCGTTGATCCAGGTCGCCGGACGCCCGATCCTCGCCCACATCCTGGACGGTCTGATCGCGGAAGGCGTGGAGCGGATGGTCGTCATCGTCGGCTACATGGGCGATAGGATCCGCGACTACGTCTCGGCGCGCTACGGCCCGTCCGTCGAGTTCGTGGATCAGGAGGAGCGGCTCGGTCTGGCGCACGCCGTCTACCTCGCGCGAGAGAGAGTTCAGAGGGGACCCGTGGTGATCGTCTTGGGAGACACGATCGTCCACACCGACTTCTCGATCTTCCTGCGCGGACGAGAGATCGTTCTCGGTGTCAAGGAGGTCGCTGATCCCGAGCGTTTCGGAATCGTCGAGGTCAAGGGAGGCTTCGTCTGCGGACTCGTGGAGAAGCCCCAGGTTCCCCCGTCGAACCTGGCCCTCGTAGGGCTCTACTATGTTCCGCGGTCGGAGGATCTCTTCGAGGTCATCGAGCGGATGATCCGGGACGGGCGAAAGACGAAAGGGGAGTTTCAGCTCACCGACGCTCTGGCCACTCTTCTCGAACGTGGCGAGAAGATGCTCGTCCACCTCGTCGAAGGCTGGTTCGATTGCGGGAAGCCCGAAACCCTCCTCGCGACGAATCGCTATCTCCTCGATCTGGTCCAGAGCGCGCCGGCCCTCCCCGGCGTCGTCGTGGTGCCTCCCGTCTCCGTCGACCCGAGCGCGGAGGTGCGAGAGTCGATCATCGGACCGTACGTCTCCATCGCGGGCGGGGCGAGAGTCAAGGGAGCGATCCTGCGCAACTCGATCATCAACGAGAACGCGGAGATCCTCGGGATGCTCCTGGATGGATCGGTCGTGGGCGAACACGCCGTCGTGCGAGGGTCGTTCCAGGTCCTCAATGTGGGCGATTGGTCGGAGGTGACGACGGCGGGGCGAGCGACGGCGGAAGAGACCCCGTCCTAGCCGCGGCTCGTCTGCATCAGAGCCTCCCGCCTCGCGCGTCCGCCCGACGCTCGCATCTGTGATACGGTCAGGCCCGTCCAGAGACCTTGCTTCGCCCGGATCGGACGGCTAACCTGAGCCATTTGGGCGCCACGCATCGATCGGAAAGAAGGAGTTGCCTGATGAACCATACCCGCTTGATGACATCCGAGTCTGTCTCCGCGGGACATCCCGACAAGGTCGCCGACCAGATCTCCGACGCCATTCTCGACTCCCTG
>VGJL01000268.1 GCA_016867495.1 Candidatus Eisenbacteria bacterium
ATCTCGAGAGGTCCCTGATCGACTTCCGGAAGGCGGGCGGCGCGTTCTTGATGGCCACCCACGATCTCTCTCACGCCGTCGGTCTGGCGGAGCGGCTCCTGATCATGCGCAGGGGGCAGCTCGTCCACGAGGAGCCGATGGAAGGCCTGACCCAGAGCCATCTCGAGGCGGTCTACCGCCGGCACGCCGGGATCGGCGTCGCGGGGGGCGGGGGGTAGCCGGGGATGGCCGGCTATGCCGCTGCGGTCCTCGCGCTCATCAAGAAGGACCTGCTCAGCGAATGGAGGACCCGCGAGGCGATCGGATCGATGGCCCTCTTCTCGCTCCTCATCGTCGTGGTCTTTGGCTTCTGTTTCGATGCCCGGAGGGTCGATCTCCGCGAAGCGGCGCCCGGCATGCTCTGGGTCGCCTTCAGCTTCTCGGGCGTGCTCGGACTCAATCACTCCTTCGCGACGGAGCGCCAGCGGGGGAGCCTGCAGGCGCTCCTCCTCGCTCCGGTCGATCGCAGCGCGATCTTCCTCGGGAAGATGCTCGGCAACCTCCTGCTCCTCTCGCTCGTCGAGGCGCTCACCCTGCCGGTCTTCTCGATCCTGCTGCGCGTGAGGGTGTTGCCTTGTCTGCCGGAGCTGGCGCTGGTAACCTTCGCTTCCACGATCGGACTGACCGCCGTCGGGACGCTGCTCGCCGGCATGGCGAGCAGCAACAGGATGAGGGAGATGCTCTTGCCGATTCTCCTCTATCCGATCTGGATCCCCGTCCTGCTCGCCGCTGTGAAGGCGACCGGAGGCGTCCTGGCCGGAGAGACGCTCGGGCAAGTCTGGGGCTGGTTGAGGCTGATCTTGGCGTTCGACCTGATCTTCGTCACGGTTGGTCTTCTGCTCTTCGAGCAGATTCTGGAGGAGTGAATCGGATGAAGGCGCGTCCGCCGGGCGGGCCCTGGCTGGCCATCGACATCGCCGCCGTCGTGTCAGTGCTCGCGGCGTTTCTCCTGGCGCTCTTCTACGCTCCGACGGAGAGAACGATGGGGGACGTGCAGCGGATCTTCTACTTCCATGTCCCCTCGGCGATGATGGCGTTTCTCGGATTCGTCGTCGTCATGGTCGGATCGATCGCCTTCCTGGCGACGGGATCCAGGCGCTTCGACAGCCTCGCCCTCGCGGGGGCGGAGGTCGGGTTCCTCTTCTGCACGATCACTCTCTTGACAGGGCCTGTCTGGGCGCGTTCCGCATGGGGGGTCTGGTGGACCTGGGACGCGCGGCTGTCGACGACGCTGATCCTCTGGCTCCTCTATGTCGCGTACCTGATGTTGCGGGGATACATGCAGGGGGATGTCCGGATGCGCCGCTTCTCCGCCGTTCTGGGAATTCTGGGGGCGCTCGATGTTCCGATCGTCTACTTCTCGGTGAGATGGTGGAGGACGCAGCACCCGACGACCTTCATCACGGAGCGCGGCGGGCTCGAGCCGGAGATGCGCGCCACGCTGCTCCTTGCGATGCTCGCCATCCTGCTGCTCTTTGTCTCTCTTCTGGTGAGGCGGATCGCCCTCGAGAGACTCCGCGCCGGCCGGGATCTCCTGCGCATGGAGATCGAGGAACGGGAAATCGCCCCCGCGATGGGCGGAGGGAGTGATCGATCATGAGGCTTCATTCGAAACCCCTTGCTGTGTGGGGATTGACCCTCTGCCTGCTGTTGGGATCGGGCCCGCGTCTGGCCGCGTCGCCCCGGCCGGAGGGCAAGGGCGTTCTCCTGTCCCAGGTTGATCGGGCCGAAGCGGGGGGCGCATCGGCCGAGAGGCAGTATCTCAACGCGGAGCGCCGGAAGGCGAGGAGCCGGTTCACCTATCTGGCCCTCGGCTACGGCCTTGTGTGGCTGGCCCTGGGCGTCTACCTCGTCCAGCTTCATCGCCGGACGGCGCGGGTGGCGTACGAGATCGATGCTCTCTCGAGGAGGCTCGCCGGTTCCGATCAAGACGGGATGTGAAGAGGGTCATGCGGGTTGGCTAGTTCCGAGAAGAGGGCGGTCGCGCGGCGGGGTCCGACGCCCCTTGGGCGGGGCGGGAGCCTGGAGCGCGCCAGAGCGAGTCTCGAGCGCGGCCGCGCCGTCCTATCTTCGTCTTGGCCGGGAGATGACGAGGATCTGAAGCCATCGCGCGAACAGAGATGGGATCCTGCGCCGGAGGCGGCTCTGCTCGAGTCGGTCGATTCTGAGATGCAGGTCGCGGATCGTCTCCCCGAGTCTCGCATTGCGTTCCTCGATCCGTCCGAAGCTCTTCAGATCGTAGAGCCGCAGCGGGGCGCCCGTGTGGATGCCGTTGTAGAGCCGAACGAGGCCCTCCAGCGTCGCGCGATCGAGAGCGATCCTCTGGGCCTGGCCGATCATGACGAACCAGCTCTCGCTGGCCTCATCGAAGGCGAGAGTGTCGAGCCTCTGGGTGTCATCCTGCTCCATGATCGACGCTCGCGGTGAGGGAAGGAGGCCTCGGCCGATCGGCCGAGCGCATCGACGGCCGTCCGCCGGCCGGCGGAACGTCATGCGGGGCCGCGGCCCAATCCTCTTCCTTCTCGCGCTCCTCCTCTTGTGCGGACCCGGCGCCGCCGCTCCCGGGGGCCGTCTCGATGTGACCTACCAGAGCCCGGACGGCTACCGGATCTTCGCCTCTCACTATCGGCACGAGGGGCCCGCGGCTGGAGTCGTCCTGCTCTTCCCCGACCCGGGAGAGGGGAGGGCCGCGTGGTCGGTCCTCGCCGATTCCATTCGCGGGCGCGGCCTGGACGTCCTGGTGCCCGAGCTCCGGGGGACAGGC
>VGJL01000269.1 GCA_016867495.1 Candidatus Eisenbacteria bacterium
GGCGCGGGGTGCCGTCGGGGTCAGCGGGCTCAGGGGCGCGACTGCGAGCAAGACGCCCGGGGTCTCAAGCCGCCGGGCGTTTCTGCGCCCGGTCGAGCCAGCCGGCCACCGGTCCCATGAGGCGGGTGACGCGACCCCTCCGGCTCGCTTCTGCGAAGCGGCGCAGATCGTCCCCCCGGATCAGCCTCCCGAGGAATAGGATCGCCGCCAGCGCCGCCGCAATGAGGAGGAGCCTCGCGGCGAGATCGGGCCAGTAGGGCCGGATGCGCCCCGCGAACCATCCCGCGACCGCCACGAAGACGCCGATCGACCAGACGATCGCCGTGGCGCGATGGCGTAGCGACGCCGTCCGGGGAAGAATCCTGTCCGCCAGATAGACCGAAGGGCCGAAGACGACGACCGAGGAGAGCAGGCTTGCGAGCGCCGCGCCGGAGACCCCCAGCCGAGGGATCAGCAGAGGATAGGCGAGCGGCTCGACCGCGAACTTGATCGCGGCGAGCCAGAAGACGATCTTCGTCCTCTCATAGGTGTAGAAGCACATCGTCAGCGGTTGCTGCATCGTGCGGAAGAGAGGCGTGAGAGCGAGGATCTGAAGCGGAACAACGGCGGGGAGGAACTCGCCGCCGCCCGTGATCCATACCGTCTCCCGCGCGAGGCAGTAGGTCCCCGCCATCAGGAGGAGGGCCATCGCCGCGACCACCCGATACCCCTCGGTGACGGTGCGTTCGATCTCGCCGTCGCGTCCTTCGCCGCGCAGGCGGGAGAGCGCGGGCAGGAGGGAGTTCGGAACCGCGGCGAGCAGGGCGATGAATCGCTCGATGGTCATCAGCGCGAACGAGGCGAGCCCCAGTTCCCGCGCCGGCAAGAGCGCCCCCAGGATCAGGCGGTTCAAGTGCTGTCCCGAGAGGAAGAAGGCGCGCGCTCCCAGGAGAGGGAGGACGTACTGCCAGATCTTCCGGTGCGTGGGCGTCTCCGGGGCGCCCGTGCGCTCCCGGGGCAGGAATCTCTCGACCAGCACGCCGAGGGCGGCGACGGAGAAGGCCTGCACGAAGACGAGCCCCGCGACCAGGGCGACCACGCCTTCATTCAAACGCCAGAGGAGCACGACGATGGCGAGCTTCAACAGGTTGTTGCCCAGGGAGACGAGCCAGATCGAACGGAAGCGCTGCATTCCGAAGAGGGTCACCCTGAGAGCGTAGCCTGCGCCCTCCAGCAGGATCAGGGGCGCCAGGACGGGCAGGAGGCGCCGGAGATCCCGGTGGCCGTACGCGGTGGCCACGGTGTCGGCCAGCAGGAAGACCAGCACGCCCGCGGCGAGCGCGAGGACCACCTTGACCGCCAACACCTTGCGGACGAGCGGGCGCAAGATGTGCCCGTCGCCCCGCGCGTCGATCTCTCCCACGAAGCGCTCCAGGTAGGCCTCGACGTTCGTGGTCAGGACGCCGGCCAGTCCGATCGCCGCCTGTCCGAGGCTCAATGTCCCGTATGCCGCGGGACCCAGCATGCGGAGGACAACGATCGAGTAGAAGATCCCGCCGATGATCGTCGTGAGCTGCTCGAGCCCGAGGTAGAAGCTCCCCCTGGAGACCTCGCGGACGGTCGAACGGCTCATGGCGATTTGCGTCTGAATCCCGCGTCGACCACCCGGGTGACGACGTCGCGGATGCCCCACGTGCTGACGATGACGCCGGCCAGGATCCACGCCCCATAGCCGATCACCGAACCGGAGGGCTCGTCCGTCCCCCACACGGGCCCGAAGGCGATCGCAAGCGGCGGATTCAGGAGGACGAAGGCGGCGACGCTGCTGGCGGGGAGCCTGCGGAGGGCCGCGTACCAGATTCCGAAGCCGACGACCGTGCAGAGGAGGGCGAGGTGCGCGATCGCGACCCAGTCGGAGGGCGTGAAGGTGTCGATCGAGCGACGGAAGCCTGGGCTGAAGGGTCCGACTGCGAGGAATGCGACGCTTCCGACGGCGAGCGAGAGGTAGGTCACGCGCAGGGGGGACTCGCGCGTCACCAGGGGCTTGCCGACGACCGTGGCCACGGCCCAGCAAGCCGGCGCCGCAAGGACGGAGAGCGCGTGGAGCTCGTATCCGGGTCCCATCGCCCGCCCCTGGCTCCGGACGAGAAGATAGACGCCGGTGAAGGAGAGCAGGAGCCCGATCGTCTTTCGCAACCTGTGTCGCTCTTGCCTGATGGCCAGGGCAAGCACGTAGGTGAAGAAGGGATTCGTCGCGATCAGTAGCGAAGCCGTTCCCGCTGGGATCTGCCCCTGCCCCCAGTTGAGGAAGAGGTTGTAGCCCGGCACGATCAGGATCCCCATGACGACGATCCTCACCGGGTTCTCGATGAGGAGCCGGAGGTTGTGGCGCGGTTCGCTCAGCAGGCACCAGAGGACGGCGAAGGCGCCCACGGGGACGAACCGAGCGAGCAACAAGTCCCATGCCCCGATCGTTCGACGGAGGTAGGCGATGGAGTGAAACGAGTTCGACCAGATGACGAACAGGGCGATCAGGATGAGGGTCCACAGGAACTGATGGCGGCCATGGCTGTCGGCCGGGGAGGCGACTCCGTAGCCGGTCGCGAGATCCCCGGTTCCGCTCTCTGCGCGCGTCGCTCCCGTCTTCGTCGCCCTCCCGTGCCGGCACGGATCCATCGACCCATGACCCGGTCCGCCGGCCAGCGCGACGCTAGCAGGATGACGGCCGCCTCCGCAACGGGAAGCGTCGTGATCGGCTCGCCCGCGCGACC
>VGJL01000270.1 GCA_016867495.1 Candidatus Eisenbacteria bacterium
GAGGGCGCGCTCGATCAACGGGCGGTCGACTTCCGGCGCGAGCCGTGTCAGATCCGCCAGGAAAGCGGGTCTCAGTTCCTCAACCGTTTCCGAAGGGGTTTTCACCGGAAAGCCCCCTTACCTGGAGCTGGATCCTCTCCTCCCCGCGATAGACGTTGCGCGAGGCCGAGGCGGCGACATGCACGTCGCCGCGCTGCCCCTCGAGCCACCGAGCCTGTCCCGCCCACCCGAATCCGATGCACTCGCGCCGCGTGCGGCCGTCCGTGAGGTCGAACTTCAGGTGCTCGTCCTTGAGAACGCGCACGCCCCCGGAGACCGTTCCCTTCAGCGCGAGAACCGGTTCGTTGTTGCCGGCGCCGAAGGGCTCGAGCCGCTCGAGCCAGTCGAGGAAGTCGAGGTCCACCTCTTCAAGATCGGCACGCGCGTCGATCTCCTGGACCCTTTCGCCCTCGCTGGAGGAAATCCCCCGAGCCATTGCCGCGTCCAGGAACCGCTCGCGAAATCGCTCGAACGCGTCCGGCGCGAGGCTGAGCCCCACGGCGGCTCGGTGTCCGCCGAAGGTCAGAAGATCATCCGCGCAGAGCCGCACGAGGTCAAGCAGGTCCCACCGCCCCGCCGTCCGTCCCGATCCCCGCAGCGTCGCCCCGTCGCTCGCGAGGAGAATGGCCGGCACGCCGAAGCGATCGGCCATCCGCGCCGCCGCGATCCCCAGGACTCCGGGATGCCATCGATCCGACTGCAGAAGCAAGGGAGCCCCCGAGAGGCGCCGGGGATCCGCCTCCGCCATCTCCGTCGCCTCTCGCTCGACCCTGTCGAGGAGACGCCTTCGCTCCTGGTTGTGGCAGTCGAGCGCCATGGCCAGAGCCTGGCACCGCTCCTCGTCGTCGCACAGGAGCAGGGACAGGGCGACGGACGCCTCGCCGACCCTTCCCGCGGCGTTCAGGCGCGGCGCGAGCCTGTATCCCACGTCGGAGGAGCCGAGTCGCTCCGGAACGACACCCGCGACCTTCATGAGGGCACGCATCGCGGGGCGCGGGGCCCTCCGCAGGAGCGACAGGCCCGCGTGGGCGAGGATCCTGTTGTCCCCCTCGAGCCGGACGTTGTCGGCGATCGTGCCGAGGGCCACGAGATCAAGATACTCCCGAGGGGACGGCCATCCCTGCCCGCTCCCAGCTCCGGACCGCCAGAGGGCATCCAGTAGCCGGGCCACGATTCCCACCGCCGCGAGGTCAGGAAAGGGATAGGAGGAGTCCTCGCGCCAGGGATTCACCACCGCGTCTGCGCGGGGAAGGTCGCCTTCGATCTGGTGGTGATCGGCGACGATGACATCGATGCCCAGCGCGTTCGCCTTCGCGACCGCCTCGCGCGCGTTCGTCCCGCTGTCCGCGGCGATCAGCAGCCGCGCGCCGAGGGACTCGGCCTCCTCGACGATCTTAGGCGAAAGGCCGTACCCCTCCCCCAACCTCTCGGGAACCCGGGCGCGGACGTTCGCGCCCAGCCGCTCGAGGTACCGGCACATCAACGCGGTTGCGGTCAGGCCGTCGACGTCGTAGTCGCCGAACACAAAGATCGTCTCCCGGCGGTCAAGAGCCTTCCGCAGGCGCTCGATCGCCGGCGCGACGTCGGGAAGCAGGGCGGAATCGCTCAGATCTTCGAGCGCGGGAGCAAGGAAGGCCCGGACCTGCTCGTCGCTCGCGAGTCCGCGCGCCCGAAGCAGGCGTCGGACCAGGCGCGGCACCGGATCGGGCTCCGCCGGGCCCGGGGACTCAGCAGGTTCCTTGAGGACCCAACGCATCCTCGCGCCCCCCAAAGCCGTTCCGTCGCCCGTCGGTCCGCGCCGCCGACTTCTCTAGAGCTTTCGATCGATCGACGCCGCCTCGCGCAGCGCATCCAGGTGCTTGCGGACCGCGTCATTCCTGCGCTCCGCAAGGAGCTTTTGCGTGATTTCCTTTTCGAGGGCCTCGTTGTAGGGCACAGGCCCGGCGGGGAAGGCTTCTTCGATGCGGATGATGTGGAAGCCGAACTGAGTCTCGACAAGCCCGCTGACCTCGCCCGCCTTCAGGGAGAACGCGGCGTCCTCGAAAGGCTTGACCATGTCGCCGCGGCCGAATGTCCCCAGGTCGCCCCCCTGCTGGGAGGAAGGGCAATCGGACGACTCGCGGGCGACGGCCGCGAAGTCGGCTCCGCCTCGGACCTTCTCGAGAAGCCCCTGCGCCTTGGCGCGCGCGGCCTCCTTGGTCTCGGGCGCGGCGGCGTCGGCCTTCACGAGAATGTGCCGCGCGTGGATCCGTTCGGAACTCATGAACGTCTCCCTGTGGCTCTCGAAGTACTGTTGCGCCTCGACCGAGGTCACCATGATCGTGTCGGGGATCGTGTTCATGACGTAGTTGCGCACCGCCATGTCCCTGCGAAGGCGATCGCGGAAGTCCGCGGCCGTGATCCCCTGGAGGGATAGCGCCTTCTCGAAATCGCCCACAGACCGGAAGCGGGAGCTGAACTGCCCGATCGCTCCATCGATCTGCTCCTCGCTCGGGATGTGGCCGTTCTTCTGCGCGGCCTTGAAGAGGAGCTTCTGATCGACGAGGTTGTCCAGGGCCCTTCGCTGCAAAGCGCGCGGGGTCTGCCCCTCGAACTCCGGGATGCCGCTCTCCGTCCAGACGCGCACGACAGCGTCGACCTCGCCCAGAATGATCGACTCTCCGCCGACGGTCGCGACGACCATGGTCGAATCGCCCGTGAG
>VGJL01000271.1 GCA_016867495.1 Candidatus Eisenbacteria bacterium
TCCGCTGCGACTCCTCCGCCGTACGCTCCGGCTCCTCGTGCACGACCTTGGAGAGCCCCTTCTCGACGCGGCGCAGGGCCGCCATCGTCACCTTCTCGGAATCGGAGTCGCCCCTGTGCCGATGCAGATCGTTCAGTCGCTCCGCCTCCTTGGCGGCCGCGACGACCAGCTCGTACTTGGACCGAATCCCTTCCGGCAACTTGCGGATTCCCTTCGCGGGCTTGCCCTCATCCGTCATCGACATCCTCCTTCTGCTCTCGATCTGCGGCCGCGCGGCCGCTGAACCTCTTGCGCTCCCCGCTCCCGATCGCCCCGGGGCGCGAGACCCCTAGGACTTCGGGATGCGCAGAGCGATGTAGTGGTTTCCCTCCCGGGACTGGACCTTAAGACGGATCGTCTTGCCCGGGGGGACCTCCTTGAGCTGCTCGCGAAGCTCGGAAACCGTCGCGACCGGCTCCCGTCCCGCCTCGAGGATCACCTCCCCCTCGTTGAGACGGCTGTCGGAAGCGGGCGTTCCGGGATCGACCCTCGTGACAATCAACCCCTCGACGTCCTGGTCGATCTCCAAACGGACGCGCTCCCGGTCCGTCAGCCGCGCCACCTCGAACCCCAGCTTCTCAAGAGCCAGATCCGACTCGCTTCCGCTCGGCTCCTCCCTCGACGCCACTTCGTCGTCGCCGGGCATCTCCGCCAGCTTCACCCTGAGGGTCTTGCGATCGTCGTTCCTGATGACCGTCATGTCGACGGTCGTTCCCGGGGCGGTCTCCCCGATCCTCAAACGCAGATCGTCGCGGTCGCGGACCTGCTTGCCGTTCAGCTCGACGATCAGGTCGCCTTGCTCGACGCCCGCCTTGTCGGCCGGGCTGCCCGGGCTGACGCTGTTGACGAGCGCGCCGCGGGGACGATCGAGCCCGTAGTTGTCCGCGATGGCCGCGTCCACCTGCTGGAGCGTGACTCCCATGAATCCGCGCGTGACCTTGCCGTCGCGGATCAGCTGATCCATGACGTTGCTCGCCATGTTGATCGGGATCGCGAAGCCGACTCCTTGATACCCGCCGGAGCGGCTGGCGATGGCCGTGTTGATGCCGACCACCTCTCCCCGCAGGTTCACGAGCGCGCCGCCCGAGTTGCCGGGATTGATCGCGGCGTCGGTCTGGATGAAGTCCTCGTAGTCGGCCAGGCCGACGCTGCTGCGCCCCTTCGCGCTCACGATCCCGGCCGTGACGGTCTGGGAGAGCTCGAAGGGCGTTCCGATCGCGAGGACCCACTCGCCCACCTCGAGCGCGTCCGAGTCGCCGAGCTTGACGGCGGGAAGCCCCGCGGCATCGATCTTGACCACCGCGACGTCGCTCTTCGGATCGCGCCCCAGGACCTCCGCGTCGAAGCTCCGGCCATCCGGGAGCGTGACCTTGACCCGGTCGGCATTGGCGACGACATGATTGTTCGTCAAGACGCGGCCGTCGCGGCCGACGATCACGCCCGATCCCATTCCCCGCTGGGGCATCCGATCGGGCATCTCGAAGAAGCGTTCGAGCAGCTCATCCGGTAATCCGAACGGATTCCGCCCTCCCGGACGGTTCATGGCGACGCTGCGCTCGCTGTAGATAGTGACGATCGACGGAGAGACTTCCTTGGCGATCGCGACGAAGGCCCGGCTGGTCGACTCGACGCCCTCGATCGCCCGCTGCTCCTCGGGGGTTCTCTCCGCGAGGGCAGTCGATTCTCTCACGCTCAGCGTGGCGGCCTGATCCGACCGATCGCCCCAGCGAAACTCTATGTCGAAGGGGCGCGCGATCCATGCGAGGCCGGCGCCGATGGCAAGAGACAGAATCAGAATTGGGATCCACCTTCTCATACCTTGATGTAGCCTCCTTGTGGACGGGGCGGCGCGGGAATCGACTGCAGCCCCGAACGGGGTCGAGAACCCTGAAACCCCGCAATTGTTCCAGTCTAGGCCCTTGGGCCCTCCGGGGCAACGAGGAGAAAAGGATTGAACGCCAAACTCCCTGGAGACGCGCAGGATAGGCTGCGGGTCGCGGTCGCCGTCATCGTCGAGGGCGGTAAACTCCTGATTTCGCACAGGTTGCCAAGCATCAGGCTGCCCGATCTGTGGGAGTTCCCCGGCGGGAAGATCCATCCCGGCGAGACGGCGGAGGCCTGCGCGGTCCGCGAAGTGCGGGAGGAGCTCGGGATCGACATCGAGATCCTGGGGGAGCTTCTGCGGCGGCCCTACGACTACGCCGACCGCAAGGTCGATCTCGCTTTCTTCGTCGCCCGGAGGGTCGCGGGAACGCCGCGGGCGATCGATTGCCAGGCGTGGCGATGGGTCGATCCCGAGGAAGTCGGCAGCTACCCTCTCCCCGACGCGTCGCGGCCGGTCGTCGATGCGCTGCGGTCGGGGGGATGGATCCCGGCGTCCGACCAGTCGCCGCCTCGCGCCGGCGAGGCCGGTTGACGGGAGCTGGCGCCGCTCGATCCCCATCGTCTAATGTCGGGTCCACCGCGAGCGGAGCGGGTGCGAGATGCAGGAACTCAGAGTCACGGAGATCTTCTTCAGCATCCAGGGCGAATCGACGCGGAGCGGCCTCCCCTGCCTCTTCGTGCGCCTGATGGGCTGTCCCATGCGCTGCCTCTGGTGCGACACCGCCTACGCCTTCGAGGGGGGGACGGCGATGACGGTGGAGCGGATCCTCGATGAGCTTCGCGCCCATCCCTGCCGGCTCGTCGAG
>VGJL01000272.1 GCA_016867495.1 Candidatus Eisenbacteria bacterium
GCGCGTCCTCAGGTTCTCGTAGGAGTAGCAAGCCTCGTGATCGAGCCGATCCTCCGCGCTCTCGCTCCCGTGGTCGAGCGCGCTCGTCCTCCGGCGGCTAGCCCCTCCCGCGACCCGAGCGTTCCCGCGATCTCTCTTGGTTCGATCCGCCTTCCTACTCATCGCCTCGGCCCTTCCGCTCAAGGGACGCGGCGATAGCCCGCGCCGCCCTCTTGGCGTCCCCCACGGCGGCGACGATCGATTGCTCCCCGCCGAGAACATCGCCGCCGGCATAGACATTGTCCATGACCCTGTTCGCGCGCCGGTCCGTACTCGGGTATCCCTGCCGTGTCGCAGGAAGGCCTCGCCAAATGCTCCGCTCCGGCGCCGTGCCCATCGCGAGGATCGCCTGGTCGCACGGCACCGCCAGGGTCGCCCCGGGAATCGGAACCGCCGCTCTCCGTCCTGTCGCGTCGATCCGCCCCAGCCTCATTCTGAGGACCTCGACTCCGGTGAGCTTGCCCCTCTCGCCTGTGAAGCCGGCCGGCGCGACCAGGAAGTGGAAGACCACGCCCACGCGCTCGGCCTCACGGACTTCCCTCTCCCAGGCCGGCATCAGGTCGCGCGTTCTGCGATAGAGGACTCTGACTCGGGGGGGGTGCCCTCCCATCTCCTCCGCGCAGCGGATCACGGCCATCGCCGCGTCCACGGCGACGTTTCCCCCTCCGATCACGACCACGTCGCGCCCGACGCGGTTCGCGTAGCGCTTCCTCCTGCACTCCTCCAGAAAGGCCACCGCGGACACGACACCTCTGAAGTCGCACCCCGGAACGCTCCGATCCGCAGCCACCACCCCCGGCGCCGCGAAGACCGCGTCGTGCCGCTTGGCGAGCGCGGCGATGTCCGTCACGCGCGTCTCGAGCTTCAGATGGATGTCGGGCAAGGGGGCGCTCGCGCCTCTCCGCCCGCGCGAGGCCGCCCCACGCCCGCTGGCGAGCGCAGCAGCCCGACCGATCGCGAACGCCGCGTCCCGACCGACGGCCTCGGCGGGGAACCTGTACAAAGGAATCGCTCCCGCAAGCACGCCGCCGATCTCTCCGCGCGCCTCATAGAGGGTGACCTCGATGCCGAGGCGCCTCAGCTCCGCCGCGCAGGCGAGACCGCCGGGGCCCGCGCCTACGATCGCCACGCTCCCCCTGCCCCGGACGGCGCGGCGGACGGAGCGCGGCCCCATCGCCTCCTCGGTGTCGGTCGCGAAGCGATGGAGCCTCCTGATCTCGACGGGACGATCGATCGATCGCCTCACGCAGACGGAGGCGCAGAGCTGCTCGTCGGGACAGGCGAGGCCGCAGCTCGAGGCCATCGCGTTCGCGCTTCTCACGGCCTCCGCCGCGCCCCGCGCATTCCCGCTCATGATCATCCGGATGAAGCGGGGGATCACGATGCCCGCGGGACAGCGGCGCGCGCAGGGAGGATCGAAGCATTGGAGACATCGCTCCGCCTCGCGCATCGCCTGCGAGGAGGTCATGGGCCGCTCGATGAGAATCCTCTCCACCCTCTCCCCCTTGATGGACCTCTCAGGTCCGCTTCCTCGACACTTCCTCGATGGCTTCCACGATCGGGAGGTATCCGGTGCACCGGCACAGGTTGCCGCTGATCGCCCTCTTGATCTCCTCCCTCGAGGGCGTCTCTCCCTTGTCGAGGAGGGCCTTCGCCGACATGAGCATCCCGGGAGTGCAGAATCCGCAGGCGACCGCGTCGTGATCCAGAAAGGCCCGCTGGAGCGGATGTAGGCCTTCGCCGGACTGCGCCACCTCCCCCGCGAGACCCTCCACGGTCTCGATGCGCAGACCCTCGATCTGGCCGGCGAGCAGAAGGCAGCTCGCGACGGCCTCTTCCTCCACGATCACCGTGCACGCGCCGCACTGGCCGATCTCGCATCCGCACTTCGTTCCCGTGAGCAGGAGGTGATCCCTCAAGAGCGAGAGCAGCGTCGTCTCCGGAGGAACTCGGACGGCGCGATCCACGCCGTTCAGCAGAAAGCGCACGTCGATGAGTCGTGCGTTCATCTCGCCTCCCCCGCGGCCCTGCCGAGCGCCCGCCTTACCAGCGCCGCCACCACGGGCTCCTTGTAGGGAGTCGACCATCTCTGCCCGACCTGCTTCACCATCGCCGCCGCCATCTCGCGGCCCGCCGCAGTGAACAGATCGTGCTCGGGGACTCTGCCCTCGAGCATCTCTTCGATCTCCCGGAAGCGGCGAGCGGTCGGCGCCACGGATCCCGCCGCGAGACGAACCGTCCGCATGCGGCCGTCATCGCTCCTCGCGATGACAGCGGCGACGCTCATCCGCGAGATCGAGAGGGCGTTCCTCCTCCCGAGCTTGATGAAGCTCGATCCCGCCCCCGGCGGCGTGGCGGGAAACCGGATCTCGGATAGGATCTCGTCATCGGCCACCGCCGTCTCGTACGGACCGATGAGGGCCTCTTCCAGAGCGATCTCGCGGCGAGCGCGACGAGACAGGAGCACGAGCCGGGCATTGAGGGCGGCCAGCGCGGGCAGCGTGTCGGCGCAGGGGGAAGCGTTACAGAGATTCCCTCCGATGGTTCCCCGGTTGCGAATCTGCGGGGAACCGATCTGGGCGCACGACTCGCAGAGGAGGCGACCGCGCCGGAGCAACTCCGGATCCCGCTCCGCCTGAGCGTGCGTCACGAGGGCGCCCACTCTCACCACCGTC
>VGJL01000273.1 GCA_016867495.1 Candidatus Eisenbacteria bacterium
TGATCCGATTGTCGAGGTCGATCTCGTGCGAGCGCACGCCCTCCACATGGCGGAAGAGGATCGGGCTGCGCGTTACTTTTCCCTCGATGTACCCGCGCACGACCTGGGCTTGGCGCATGTTCTGCGCGAGAAGGAGGACGACCCCCTTCTGCCCCACGGTCAGCTCGTGCTGCCGGAAGAACGCCTCGTAGATCGCGACGTTCGCGCAGATCTTGTCGCTCTTCCCCGAACGCCTCCCGCAGATGAATGCGCCCTCGCGGTGCTCCTTCGGCGTGCGCGGCGGGTGACCCGTGCACCGGCGAACGATCGGCTCCTGCGCTCGTGGAATCTCCAAGCCGTACAGCGTGCGGAGACCCGCCTCTTGCGCCGGCGACAACACGTCCCCCAGGATGTTCGGGTCGCGAATCGCCGCGATGATGTCAACCGTCCGCGCCATCCCCACCCTCCGGTTCCTTCGCCTCTTCCGCCTTCACGGCTAAGTACTCGGAGAGCGTCGGGACCGTCGGCTTCGCCACACGACGCTCCGCGATCGCCTGGCGGAACTCACCGACCGAGCGCGAAAGAGCGTTCTCGACCGTGGTCAGACGCTCCGCCACGTTGCGCATCTCCCCTTGCTTGAGGTCCAAAAGACCAACCACCTTGAGGAAGTTCTCGATCTGCCACAGGCGGGATCGCAGCCGCACGATCTGCTCGATGCGAATCCGGTCCGTCGCCGTCGGCGGCACCCCCGTCGCCTCGCTCACCTCGGTAATCAGCTCGTGCGCCCAGCCGACCTGACGCGCCGTGAGGATCGGGCAGATCAGGTGTTTCTTGCCGGTCTTGCACGAGAGGGGATGCCGGTGGTCCTTGCGCTTCACGTGATAGAGCGGACAGCAGTTGCAGGTCAGGCTCGTCGGGATCTCGACCGCATCCCCGCAGTGGTACCCGTGCCGAATCCCCGTCCGGCCCAGGCGGAGCACTCCCTTCACCACCGGCACCCGGACCTCGCCGGGCAGGCTGCTCGGTAGCGGCACCGGTAGGTTCTCGAACTCCTCCAGGATCGGGTCGACCTCCTTCTTTCCGCCCATCGTCCGAACTCCTTGCGCTTTCAGCTGTTCTCGGCCCCACCGGCGCTCACACAGCCCGCCAGCGGCCCGAAAGAGCGCCCCCACGGCGTGGGGGGCAAAGATCCTTTCCGTCGCGCAACGTAAGGCCCCGTGGGCGGTTAGCTCGAACAGCCCGCCTCCGCGGCCTTCCGCACCCCCGCCGAAACCGCTCCGATCCCGCGTCTTCCTCGCCTCCCCACGGGGACCTCAGGCCCCCATGTGTGTCATTTTGACACACCTTCGCCGGGGGTGAAAGGTGACCCTTTCCGGGGTCGTTTCAGAGAAACCACCAGTTCCTTGTAAATCAACAACTTAAAGCCCCCCCCACACAGCCACACGACCCCGAATTCCGAGGGCACCTCCCGGCGATCCTCTGCCACTTCGGCGGGAGGGCGAGATAGGGAGGATGCCCTGGTTCGCCGGTCCCGGCACTCAGACCGAAGGCCCTTATAAAGGGAGAGTAATTCCTAGCGACCACTTTTCTGGTCACCGGCCCGGGACCGTGCTCACTCCCCCTCGGATCCCACCGGGGAGGTACCCCATGCCCGGCTCGTACCGGGCGGCTACTCCCTACTCCACATCGGGTCATGCGATCTACCTCTCCGGGAACCCGAGTCGGGAGGTGGCGGTGAGGATGCCCGCTCTCGGTGAGCCCCGAAGTCACGGCTTCACCGACGCGCAATCCCCCTCCCGCAAGGGCTACCGACAGGCGATCGGGAAGACATGCTCTTAAGAACCCCCCTCGACGCCAGCCCCCTGACTCCCCCGCTTCGCCGAAGGCGTTCTCTTCCCCAGCACCCACAACCTCCACGCGATCAGCAGAAAGACCGCACCGACCACGCCACCGAAGATCTGTAGAAACCCGTGCGTTGGGGAATAGCCGCTTCTCCACCCGTTCGCGAACAGCGCCGGGAGGGCAAGACCCATCCCCGCGGCGAAGTACACCACGGCGACCTTCCTGTCACTCATCAGGCTCCCTTCCTTTCTCGCCGGGCCGATGGCGAGGACGCGTTCCCATTACTGATCCGCCGGTGCCCGACACTTCGATTCACCCTCGGCAAGGTACGCCGTCGCCATCCTTGTGACCGCTCGCGCTCGAAAGTCCTTCGCCTTCCCGATCTCGTCGCTCGCCTTCTCCATCGCCCGCTCGAACGTCGCCGCCTGCGTCTTGTCGAGCACAACCGTCACGACCATCGGCGACTCCTTGTCCATCGTCGCGGCTTCGTCTTCGAGATCGTCCGCGAGTCCCTCGGGCAGTTGCATGAGTGCTAAAGCATCTTGGATCTCCTTCGCGTCGTACGGCAGGACCGCCTCCATGTCCGGCATCGGCATCTCCTGATGCAAGTCGCTCAACAGCTTCGACAAGAGCGACGGCACAGAGGCGCCGCTCATTTCGTTTAGGTTGATGCTTAAAACCTTCGCCCGCTTGTCGTCCAGCCCCGTCACGATCACGCAGGGCACCGTCCCGTACTGCAACTTCTCCGCACAGATCTTCCATCGATGCTCCCCGCCCAGGATCTCGAACTCCCCGTCGATCTTCGGATGCGGCCGCACGACCAGCGGCTCCACAAGTCCTTCACGCGCGATGTATCTCGCCAGCTTC
>VGJL01000274.1 GCA_016867495.1 Candidatus Eisenbacteria bacterium
GTAGTCGGTGAGGATGCGCCTCAGGTGGCGTTCGCCCAGCACGATGGTGTGATCCAAGCACTCTCTCCGGATCGATCTGTCGGTTTTCACAGGGAAGGGACCCCTGCTATTCAGAACCATGCCCCCCGTCTCTTGAAGGCGACGGTGCCAGACTGCCCTACTCCCCTCCTTTCTGTCCAGCGGTATGCGGGCGGCCCGGCTTGAGCCGGCCGCGGTAGGACTCGCCCTCGATCTGCAGGTCGTAGGCCATGCTCGTGAACCGGTCGATGGCGCTCTGCGCGCGGACCGGGTCGGCGAAGGTGGCCAGCCATTCGTCCGGGCCGCGATTCGAGGTGACGACCATGGAGCCGGCTCGGTGGCGCTCGATCATGATCTCGTAGATGTCGCGGCTCTCGGTCGCGTCCATGGCGTCGAGGGCGAAGTCGTCGATGATCAGCAGGTCGACGCCAAGGAGCTTGCGAAGTTCGACCTCGTAGGAGTTGTCGAGTCGGGAGTGCTTGAGGGTCTTCAGCATGCGATCGGCCCGGAGGGCCAGGACGGAGTGGCCGTGACGACAGGCGATGTGTCCGAGCGCGTGAGCGACGAAGGTCTTCCCGACACCGACGGGGCCGACGATGATGGCGTTGGCGTGGGCGTCGATGAAGCGCAGGGAGGCAAGCTCGTTGAGGAGTTCCCGGTCGTAGGTGACGCGGGCGGTTGGATCCCAGGCTTCGAGCTGCATGGCCGGGTCCAGGTGGGCCTTCTGCGCACGGACCTGGGTGGCGCGGCTGTCGCGGCGCGCCCCTTCGTCGGAGAGGATGAGCAGCAGGAAGTCCTGATGGGGCATCTTCTGCTGCCTGGCCAGGGCGAGGCGCTCGGGCAAGGTGTCGAGCAGGGGGCCGAGCCGGAGCCGGCGCAAGGCGACTTTGAGGTCAGGGGAGATCAGGTCGGTGGTCATGCTTCCGAGTTTCCTTTCTGTTCAGGGTTTCGGGGGAGTGCAAAGAGGCTTGCCGGCCTGAGGTAGCGGGCCAGCGGGATCACGCGGGCGGGAGGAGTCAGGTCGGGATGGGGCTGTCGGGCGTTGGCGATCATGCGTTCGAGACGCCGGACATCGAGCATGTCGAGGCGCAGCGCGATCTGGCAGTTCTCGTTGACGCGCGCGTCTCCGTACTTGCGGGTCAGGCCGAGCAGCGCGTAGGTGCGCCGCATGCGAGTCCAGGGAAGCGGGCAGTCGAGCAAGGCCCGCGCAAAGCGTCCCACCGCTTCCCCGTGCAGGTCGGCCTGGCTCTTGAGGAACTCGAGGTCACGCATCGCATAGGCCGCCTTCTCCTTCGGGTAGTCGCTCGGGTCGATCGACCTGCCGCCGGCACGCTGCCGGGGATGGGTCTTGACCAGGGCTCGGGCGTGGTAGAAGCGGACGAGGTTCCGGTCGGCTCGGGCGAGCAGCTTCTTGCCCTTCAGGTAGGTCGGGAGGCTGTAGAGCGCCTTGGCCACCTGGGCGAGCTGATCGCGGGCGACCACGGGATGGGCCCAGATCGGGATGTCGTAGGGTTCGACCGGCGCCGGCAGCAGAACAGGCTTCTCCTCGGCTGCGAAGTGTTCGCGTGGCATCCGGTGAGTCCGGGAGTGACGCCGCATGCCGTAGCCCTCAAGACACCAGCGGCGCGCGTGCGTTCTCGCCTGTTCGAGATCCTGGAGCTGCTCCCCGCCGAAGCAGTCCTCCCGGACCGTGCGCACGGCTCGTTCCACGCGGGCCTTGTCCGTGGCCTTGCGCACCCGGGCGGTGTCGACATGGAAGCCGCGAGCCTGGGCGTACTCCAGGAAGGTCGGGTTGAGTCGTGGATGGAGGGGATCGGCGTGGTCGACGATCGCCTTGGTGTTGTCGGGGATCAGAACCTTGAAGATCCCGCCGAAGAACTCCCAGGCCGCCTCGCAGGCCTCGATCGCGGTCTGCGTGCTCTCGGAGAAGCAGGGCCAGACGAAGCGATGCCGGCTGAGGACCGAGGTGAAGATCCAGGCCCGGAAGCGGCGGCGCTTCCCGAACAGATCCGGCTCGAGCAAGGTCATCCAGCCGGTGTCTACCTGGAGTTCCTCGCCGGGGCCGCAGTCGGCCACGGGAACCGTCGTCCGGCCACAGCCGAAGCCCAGTTCCCGGACGGCGAAGCGGTAGAGGGTCCCGTAGGGGATGAGGACTCCCCGGCGGTTCAGCAGCTTGCGGACCTTCGTGAGCCGGACCCGGTCCTTGAGCTTCTTCGTGATGAAGTCGCGGTTCTCCCCGCAGAGCGCCCAGGCGTCACCTCGCGGCCGCCCGGGCACGTTCCGGAAGACGGCCATGACGGCGGCGACGACCTCGTCGGTCAGCACGCCGGCCCCCTGGCCGGCGGAGAGCCCGTGCTCCTCGCCGGCCCTGACATAGCGCCGAACGGTCTTCGGATCCATGCCGAGGCGGGCGGCGATGCTCTTGATCGCCATCCCATCCAGCCAGAGTCGGAGCAGTTCCTTGGTCTCCAGCATGGTCACTTCCCTGTAGGGCATCTCGACCTCCCGTCCGCGGCCACCATGGCCGGCGCGGGAGTGTCGCAAGCTGGAGTCGCCGAACAAGGGGGGGCATGGTTATGAAAAACCCGGCCCGAGAGGGGGGAAAGGTTCTGACAAACCCGGTCCTATGCGGTCCCTAGCTTATGAAAACCTACAAGGAACGCCGTCA
>VGJL01000275.1 GCA_016867495.1 Candidatus Eisenbacteria bacterium
AAGGGTCGCCGCCAAGAGCGGCCGAAGCCGGCGTCCGCCACCCGCAGGTCGGCCTCTTCCGCGCTCAGCCACGGTCCCTCCGGCCCAGGCGCGCGGCACACTCGAGGACCTCTCGAACGGCTTCATAGATTCCGGCGGCCGCCTGATCCGTCGCCGGCGTGTAGCGAAGGGAGTCAGCCCGGCCCAGGAGGGCGCTGAGCCGCTGGGCGATCTCGAAAGGAGCGCCTCTGGAGACGAGATGCGCGCCGAGACTCTCGCGGGTCATTCCTCTGACCTCCGCGCCATAGCGATCGGCCAGGTAGCTCTCGAGGGAACGCGCCAGCATGCCCCAGGGATCCTCCGTTTCGGCGGCGACGGAGCGGAGGGCCTCCCTCAGGCGCCGCGGAGCGCGCCTCATTCGGAAGCCTTCCGGATCGCGCCTCCGCTCCTCCCGCCTCCGGCGCAGCGCGAGGGATCCTGCGAGACCGGCCACCGGGATCGCCTGCAAGAGCCAGAAGCCCGTGCGGGTCCAGGGTCGCTCCGCGGAGAGTGGGGTCAGCCTGGTCCTCGTTCGAGAACCCCTGATCGCCCCTCCGAGGCGCTCGGTCGAGAGGTCCCCTGTCCCGGCCTTCGCGGGCTCGACTCGAACGGTTCTCCGCGAGGTCTCCACGACGCGGTAACGCTCCTCTTTCGGATCGAAGTAGGCCCACTCGATCGATGGAAGATTGAGCGAGCCCGCGATCTCGGGAACGAGCACGCGTGAGAAGCGCTTGCGCCCGCCGATCCGATCGTTGCCGCGCGTCGTCTCGGCCTCGCTCCCGGCCTCATAGCCCCTGCAGCCGACGACTTCCGGAAAGCGGGGGCCCTCGAGGGCGGCGATGTTTCCCTCGCCGACGATCTCCACGATCCAGGTGACCGGCTCTCCCTGGATGGCCGTGTCGCGATCGAGGCTCCCGCGGATCTCGTAGTCGCCGACGGCGCCGGCAAAGGAGGACGGCGCCCCCGGGGGAAGGGACCTCACCCGCACGGCGCACGCCTTCGATGGGATCTCCGCTTCCCGCTCCGCTCCCCTGAAGCCGAAGAAAGAGAAGGGATCGTATCCTCCCCGCGCCCTGGGGTCCCTGTAGCGGACCTGGACGGCCGCGGGGGAGATCTTCAGATCCCCCGCCCTCGTGGGGAAGAGAGCCAGCAGAACATCGGTGGCTTCATAGGGGGTCCCTCCCCGTTCCCTGCGGCTTCGCCGCTCCGGAGGCATCTCCTCTCTCCAGAACCCCTCCGTATCAGGCGGAACGAAGCGGGCGTCGAGCACGGAAGCGTCGTAACGCCGCAGGAAGGAGATCCGAGCCGTGATCTGCTCGCCGACATACGGGTCGTCCGGATCTACGATCATCTCCACTGCGATGGGCGGCGTGGAACGGTCCTCTTCCCTCTGCCCCCCGCCGCTGGGCGGCGCGGATCGCGGAGTCGACGGACCGGCTCCGCCCCCCGAGACCGCGCTCAATCGGAGGGGACCTATCTGGTAGGCCCTGCCCGACACCCGCACCTCGAACGGCCCGATCGCGAATTCCCCTTCTCTCAACGGAGTCAGTATGTACTGCTGCTGGATCGACTGGGAGAGACGCCCGTTCACGAGCGAGAAGCTCCGGCTCTCGCCCCCCTCGCGGATTCTCAATCCATCGGGCGATCTCAGGGACGGTTTCCCCTCGACCGAGGATGCGCCCTCGATCGTGATCGTCATCACGGCGCTCTCGCCGACGCCGATCGCCTGCGGATCGATGGAGCCGCTGACGCGGACCTCGCCGCTTGCCGATGTCGCGGCGAGGAGGAGCGCGAGGAGGGCGATGAGAGAGCGCGGCAGAGTCATCACCAGTCCTTCTCGACGCGGAGGTTTCTCCCCAGCGACCGCATCCGGTCGGCGAGCAGACGACGCTCCTCATCCGCAAGACCGTCCAGGATCCGTTCGGCCTCCTCCTGCGTGTACTCGCCCGGGCTCCCCCGAGATGACGATGGCGGCGGGCGATCCTCCTCCCCAGCCGCCTGCTGGGGCGCGGGATGCGAGTCCTGCTCTCTCTCCTCGCCGCCGCGATCCTGGCGCGGCTCCGACTCTTGCCCCTGCGAGGGATCCCGCCGCTCCCCGCCGTCCGCCTCCGCGCCCTGCTCTTGCTCCTGCGACTGCTCCGGCCGGCTCTTCTGATCCTGGGATCCTTCCTGTTGCTGTTGTTGCTGCTGCTGCTGTTGCTGCGGGGGGGACTCCCGGAGACGCAGCGCCATCTCGAGATTGAACTTCGTGTCCGGGCTTCCCGGCATCTCCTTCAAGGACTGCTCATATGCGGCGATCGCGCCCTGAAGGTCGCCCGCGAGAAGGCGTGCGTTGCCGAGGTTGTGGGCCGCCCTCGCTCGAAGGGATGCGTCGGCTGCCGCCTGGGCGGCTTGAAAGGCCTGCTGCGCCGCCTCGAGCTGCTGCATCCTGTATTCGACATTCCCCAGGTTGTAGCGCGCCCGGGCGTCGCCCGGCTCGCGCCGCAGCGCCTCCTCGTAGACCTTCCGTGCTTCGTCGAGATCTCCCCGCTTATAGGCGCTCTCGCCGGTCCCGGCATGCGCAGCCGCGGCCGACGCCGCGAGCAGGACGATCCCAAGGATGCCTCTCCTCATGGCTTCCGCCTCCATCCGACCAAGAGCCCCTCGA
>VGJL01000276.1 GCA_016867495.1 Candidatus Eisenbacteria bacterium
AACGGACGGCGTGCGCCCGGCCTGCGGCCACGCGGCGAGTTCCTTGAACCTCGAACGGCGCCTCGGGGCGCGGGAGTCGATGCGATGAAGGATTCGAGGCATGTGCACGTGATCGGCACAGGCACGATCGGCGAGCCGCTGATCGGATTGCTCTGCGACTACAGGAAGGACCTCGGGATCGACACGGTGAGCTTCCACAAGCGGACGCCCCTGACGCACGAGCGCTCGAAGGTCCGAAACCTGCTCGACCGCGGCGCGCTCCTGTGCACCGACGACACTTCCATCCCCAAGTTCGACGCGCAGGGGATGAAGGTCTCCCTCGAGTCCGAGGAGGCGCTGCGGCGGGCGTCGGTCGTGATCGACTGCACCCCGGTCGGCAACGACAACAAGGCGAAGAGCTACGAGCACCACCGCCAAGAGACGCTCGGCTTCGTGGCGCAGGGGAGCGAGTTCGGCTTCGGGAAGATGTACGCGCGCGGAGTGAACGATTCAGCCCTGGAGCGCGGAAAGGATCAGTTCGTCCAGGTAGTGAGCTGCAATACGCACAACATCTCCGTCCTGGTCGACACTCTCGCCCTCCGCAAGAAAGATCCGGCGAACCTGGTCGAGGGGCGCTTTCTCCTGATGCGCCGGGCGAGCGACATCAGCCAGGACGGCGACTACATCCCGGCGCCCAAGGTCGGCAAGCATGACGATCCGGTCTTCGGCACGCACCACGCCCGCGACGCCTTCCACCTCTTCGAGACGCTCGGCTACAAGCTGAATCTCTTCAGCTCGGCGATCAAGATCCCGACCCAGTACATGCACTGCCTCTGGTTCAACATCCGTCTCAAGGAGAAGGTCTCGCACGAGCAGGTCATCCAGCGTCTGAAGGGGAACGATCGGATCGCCCTGACCGAAAAGAAGTCGGCCAACCAGATCTTCTCCTTCGGCCGCGACCACGGGCACTACGGGAGGATCCTGAACCAGACGGTCGTCGTGGTCCCGACCCTCCAGGTCCGGGAACTGGGTGAAGGAAGCGAGGTCATCGGCTTCTCCTTCACCCCGCAGGACGGCAACTCCCTGCTGAGCAGCATCGCGGTCAGCGCCTGGTTCCTCTATCCCGACGACTACGAACGCAGGATCCAGTGCCTCCTGCCGTACTTCTTCCCGGAGGTCTAGACCGACTCGCGGCCACGCGGAACGGGCGCGCACCCTCCGCCCGTCCGCGGGGGCCGGCCGATCGGCCGGCTAGATCTCGATCGTGGCGCCGACCCCGGAGGCCTTCGCAAGCTCGTAGACGCGCGCCGCGGTGGCGGCGTCCTGGACGGCGAGGCCGACCGACTTGAAGAGCGTGATCTCCTCGCTCGAGGAGCGTCCAGCCTTGCGCCCCGCGATGATCTCCCCCAGGGAAGCGTGGATCCTCTCCTCCGCGAACGCCCCTTCCCGGATCGGAATCAGCAGATCCCCGGCCTCGGCGAGACAGGCGGGCAAGTGGTCCACGACGACCTTGGACCGCTGGATGGTCCGCGTGTCGAGCTCCCTGGCATCGGGGGAGTGGGATCCGATCCCGTTGATGTGGGTTCCCGGACGGATCCAGGTTCCGTCGAAGATCGGCTCCTTGCTCGAGGAGGCCGCGCAGACGATGTCGTTCTCGACGCAGGCCCTGGGGTCGCCGACGACCTCCACCTTCCAGTGGCTCGTCGCGGAGACGTCGGCCGCGAACTTCTCGGCCGCCTCCCGGACAGGATCGTGCACGACGACGCGGTCGATCGGTATGACCTCGGCGATCGCCAGAAGCTGCGTGCGGGCCATGACGCCCGCGCCGAAGACTCCGACCGTCCGCGCGCCGGGGCGCGCGAGGTGCTTCGTCGCGACTCCGGAGACGGCTCCCGTCCTCATCGCCGTGAGGAATCCGGCGTCCATGATCGCGATCAGCGCGCCGCTGCTCGGATCGTTGAGCAGGAGCGTCCCGATCGTGGTCGGGAGGTTGCGGAGCTTCGGATTCTCCGGATAGACCGTGACCACCTTCACGGCGAGCGCCTCGAGGTCGCCGTCGCCGCCCACGAAGGCGGGCATCGCCAGATGGAGCCCGTGGTGGCGCTCGATCCTGATCGCGGTGCGCTGGGGCATCGCGACGTTGCCGAGGGCGAGCTGCCGCAGCCCTTCCTCGACGGCGGCGATGGCCTCCTTCATCGTGAGCACCTTCTGGACATCCTTGCGGGTCAAGAGCAGCGGCATCTTCCCTCCCTTCTTCCCGTGGCCGATCGCTCGGCGGATCTTAGAGGCTACCCAGAGGCGGGGCGATCACGATCTCCTCGACGAGCGCATCAGGGCCGGCTTCGATGGCCGTCCGGATCGCCCGGGCGACGTCCCCGGGCTTCATCATGCGCGAGCGGTCCCACTCCCCCGCCAGGCGGTCCCACAGCGGGGTGTCGGTGGCCCCGGGGAGGACCGCCGTGACCCGGATCCCCTTGCTTCTCAGCTCCACGCGCATCGCTTCCGTCAGGCCGAGAGCCCCGAACTTCGAGGCGTTGTAGGCGGCATTCCTCGGGAAGGGGACGCGCCGGTGATCCAGGCCGCGCGCTTCATCGATCCGGAGTCCTCCTTCGCGCGCATCAGCGGATCGTATGATGGCCGATCAGGTTCATGAACTCGCTCCGGGCCGCACGATCGTCCCTGA
>VGJL01000277.1 GCA_016867495.1 Candidatus Eisenbacteria bacterium
TTAAATCGACGAACAGGACATCGCGCGGCCGCAGATTCACGAGCATGCCGAGGAGGTGCGCGGGCGTCCGGATGGTCGTAGCGGCCGCCTCCGTGAAGCCGGCGCCCATCTCGTTCGCGACGAGCCGCGCGATCGTCGTCTTGCCGAGTCCCGCGGAGCCGGTCAGGAGCGTGTGTTTCATGGGCTCGCCGGTCTTCGACGCCGCCTTCGCGCAGATCCCGAGCCACTCGACCGTCTCCTTCTGGCCGACGATGTCGGCGAGGCGCGGCGGGCTCTCGGGGCGCGCGGGCGTTGACGCGGATGGAGCAGACGCGGGCGGTGCCGCCGGCGCCGGATCCGTCTTCGCCCCGGCCTCCGGTTGCGCCTTGCACTCGTTGCGCGATGAAGGGTCCCCCTCGGACTCCTCCGGCTCGCAGACCTGGCGCTCGGGGTGGAGAAGAAAGCTCTTGCGCGACGTGTCCCAGTCCAGGAGGGGCTGGAGCTTCCTGAACTCGGCCGCGGTCATGTCCTTCGGGAGATCCTCCAGGCGGACGGCGGGAGGCAGGGGCGGCGGGGCGTGCGGATCACGGGGCGCGGATCGATCCGCAAGTTCGGTTTTTTTGTCGGAAGCAACAGAGGCCGATTGCTTTATGACAACGGCCGAGAACGCATGCTCCTGATCCGCGATCAGCACCTTCGCGGGGTCGCCGGGAGGCCGGATCTCGTCGCCGTCGGCGTTGTAGCCGATGACCCGTCCGTCGCGGATCCGGATGATGAGAATTCCCGAGTGGACGGATTCGTGGCAGCCTATACACAAACATATCAAATTCTCGAAACATGTGCGCCCACCCTTCGCGAGCGAGCGCAGGTGATGGGCCATCAGGTGCTCGGTCGAGCCGCAGAGGCCGCACCGGTGCCCATGGCGCGCGAGGACGATGGCCCGCATCCAGGCCGGGACGTTCTCATCCCGATCCTCCTCGGGGATCTCCCCCTTCTGGCCGAAGAGGGTGACCGCGTCCTCGCCGGGATCTTCCGGCATCTTCACCACCTCCAGGACCCCGCGCTTCTTCGCCTCATCGACGACATCGCGCGGCACGGAGATGGCGCCGGCCTCCGTCTCGATCCAGGCCTCGCCGGTCGAGAGATCCTCGTGGTAGACGATCGCCTCGCGCAGGGTGGGCGGCGCCTTCTTCCAGTCGGGGATCGTCCCACCCTTCGCGAGGGTGATGACGAGGTCTGCGAGTGCCTGCACGCGGCCGATGGCCGAGAGCCTCTTCTCCGAGAGCCGATCCATTGTCCGGAGCGCCCGCTCGAGCTTCGCTTGGACGAGCGCGGGGAGGTTGATCATGAACAGGGCGGTCTTCTGGCGCATGCGCGGGGGGTCGTCCGGCAAGTCCGTACGCGGGATGAAAGGGTCCCGCGTAGTCCGTTGCGCCTCCTCCGGACCTCCATCTTGACCTGACGCGTCGTCATCCACCGGACCTTCTCGATCCAGTCCCCGCAATTCGACGGCGTCACGAGGTGCGCGATCAGGCAGAGGCTCGTCCAGGAGATCTCGCCGTCGGCGAACGCCTTGTCGAGCTGCGGGACCTCGCGGAGCTTCTTGGCGACGGCGACGAGGCGGTGCCATTCGCGCCGGTCGAGGTCGAGTCCGCGCTCGGCGCAGTCCCGCATGCTCGGGTAGCCCACGGAACCGTAGAGGCGGTCGTCCTGGAGCCGGAGGAGGCACTGGGCCAGGACGCGGCCGTCGACGTTCATGTGGCGCTTGCTCTCCAGGGCACGCGTGAAGAGTTCCTTGGCGGTGAGATCGGATTCGAAGACCTCCTGGACGAGCATGGGCTTCTCCTCCACTCCAGGCCTTGTCGATCGTCAGACCCTATGGATTCAGGCGCGATTCCGGATCCGATGGCGTGCGGTGCGTCGTCCTTTCGAGGATCGAGGCCGCCTCAGGTCACCCCACTCCGCGGGGTGGCAGGGACACCGAATTCCTCGTGCGACCGAGAGTTAAGGATAGGAGGAATCCGCCAGGAAGTCAAGGAAAAAATGCGACAAAACAAAAATGATGTAACTATAATACATCTATGTAGTTATAGAATGAAAGCCGAACTTCTGAAGATGTAGTTCGGCTGGCGTATGGCTTGTCCTCGCTCCGTGGAGATCCTGGCGGGCCCCTTCATCCCGCCGCTGTCAACCGCCCCAACCGCCGCCGCTTCATGCGCAGCGAGCGGGCCGAACGTGTCGCCAGAAGCCCGGCGGAGGTCCTGGCCGATCAGGAGCCGCCCCACCGGCTGAAGATCTCGGGTTCGAGCGCTTCCGGCGCTCCGCCTGAGCCGTTCGATCTGTAGCATCGGGATGATCGGGGCGGTGGCCCAGTACTGTCCTCCGATCGGCATCGTCCACGACCCCCTTTGATCTGTAGCATCGGGGCGATCGGGGCGGAGGCCCAGCACTGTCCTCCGATCGGCACCATCCACGACCCCCTTTGATCTGTAGCGTCTTTGCGATCGGGGCGATGGCCCAGCACTGTCCTCCGATCGGCACCGTCCACGACCCCCTTTGATCTGTAGCGTCTTTGCGATCGGGGCGATGGCCCAGTACAGCCCTCCGATCGGCATCGTCCACGACCCCCTTTGATCTGTAGCGTCTTTGCGATCGGGGCGATGGCCCAGCACTGTCCTCCGA
>VGJL01000278.1 GCA_016867495.1 Candidatus Eisenbacteria bacterium
GAAACGGGCCTCCCATCTCGCTGCCACGGCCTCACGTTCCCCTTCGCCGATCGCGTAGGATCGCAGGGTCAGAGTCATCATGCAGCCGTCGCCGTCGGGCCAGAACGAGAGGCCGATCAGGCTTCGCTTGCCTCCCTCCTCCCAAAGGACCCTCATGTGTCGGCCCGGGACGATGTTCCGGATCACGCCCGTCACCCGCCCACCCTCCTTGAGGCGGAGATCGATCTCGCCCCCCTGGGCGGGATCGACGAAGGCATCGTCAGCGAGCCAGCTCCTGATGGCGGCGGGGCCGACCCAGTAGAGGTGCGCGCGCTCGCGGGTGGCGGCGACCCTTCTCTGCAGCCGCAGGTAGGTCGGCGAGGCGCCCTCGCGATGCTCCTCCAGCAGGAAGCGCAGGTTCTCGAGCACCTTGTCCCATTCGAGCGCGACCATGTCGTAGCGGACCTGCCAGGCGGGCTCGCCGGGAAAGCCGGCATGGCGGAACTTCAGGTAGGTCTTCCCCGATTCCTCGTCGTCCAGCTCGAAGCTCGCCGTCGTCTCGCAGCCGTCCCTCTCCATGAACCAGGACAGGACGAGTTTCCGGTTCTCGTCGATCTCGAGGATCTCGCCCTGCGCGACGGCCGGCTGCGCGCTGTCCTGCCACTCGATCCGGTAGCTCGCCCCTCGGGTGGGCTTCCAGCGGACGGTTGCATACATCCAGCGGGACAGGATCCCCGGATCAAGAAGGGCTCGAAACACCTCCGCGCGCGGCGCCCCGATGATGAGGCACCGCTCCACGGTCCGCGCCGGCTGGCTCATGAGATCTCCTCGCGCCTAGGGGACGTCGAAGTTGTAGGTGTAAGAGTGGACCCTTTCGTTCTGGAAGCGGACGTAGAGATCCCTGGTCCTCGTCTGTCCTCCGAGCAGGCTGATCCTGTAGTGGACCCAGGTCCAGGTGGAGTCGCCATCCTCGATCCCGCGCCTGTAGGGAAGCCCGAACTGCCCCAGGAGATCGCTCTTCGTCGTCTGGTCGATCCGGATGTCGATGACCCGTTCAGTCGGGAACTCGCGCCCGACGGTGGCGGCGCATCCGATCATTCCGAAAACCAGAAGAGCGACCGGTATGACGGCCAAGGGACGGGCGTGGCGGACGAGTTGCCCTCGAAAACCATGGTGGATCATGAGCCCTCCATCTTTGATCGTCCGTCGCCTTGCATGAAGCGCGATGCGACGGCCGCGCGAGCGCTTCAACCCCGCAACTCCACAGAAGTTCTCGTCTTATGGCTCCCGCTGTGGTCGGCAGGTTATCAGACCCCGTGAAGGCGGGTCAAGGCAAGCGGCGCCTGCGACCGTTCGCGGCGACCTCGAGCAAACGAGATCTTGGGAAACCGCTCGGATCGCCGATAACTGGAACGAGTGCTCGGATCATCGGAACATCGCGCAATGAATGACCTTGGTGTCACGGCGAAGCTCGACGTCACCCGCGTGACGGCCATCCCCGTCCATGAGGATCCGGGGAGCGGCGCGGCTCGAACGCACGCGGAGCCCGGATCTCGCTCAGAGGGGCCCGCGCGCATGCTCCGCGTGCCGACTCCTGTGCGCGGGATCGCGCGGACGGTCTGCGGCTCCTACCTGGCAGCCGGATCTCTCGACGGCTCGATCCGCGTCTGGGAAGAGGGCGCGGACGCGCCGCGCCGCACACTGACCGGCCATTCCGAACCGATCGACTCCCTTGTCTACGACGACCGCAGCGTCCTCCTTGCCTCCGCGTCCCGCGACCACACGATCAGGCTCTGGGAACACCTAGGCGGCCGCTGCTGCGCGGTCCTCCGATGCAGCCCCTACCCGAGCACGACGATCGCCTTCGATGCCGCCTCCGACCGGTTGGCGACAGGCGACAAGGATGGGACGATCAAGATCTGGAGTCTGCGCCCCCCTCGCGTCCGTCTCGCCCTCAAGGGGTCGGACGGACGCGTGACGGGCCTCGCGTTCAGCAAGGACGGCTCGCGTCTCTACAGCGCCGCCGGCGACGGCCGCTTCCGCGTCTGGCGCCTCCTCGACGGCGCTTGCGAAGCCGACCTCAACGCCCACCGCGGCCCGGTCCTCTCATGGACGATCGGGCCCGATCGCAGGACGATCGCGACCGGCGGAGCGGACGGTCGCGTCCGCATCTGGGATCTCGGCGAGCTTCGCTGCATCCAGACCCTGGCTGTCGGCAACCGGCCCGTGGTCGCGCTCGCGCTTTCGGACGACCCTCTCCGCGTGGCGGTCATCGACGCGGCGGGCGTGGCGCAGGCGATTGCGCTCCCCCGCTCGGGCGAGCCCAGGATCTATGCCGCCCATGTCTCGCGCGTGCGCGAGGAGACAGCAGTCTCCGTCGTCTTCACGAAAGGCGCTGGGGGCTTCGCGATCGGCGGTCCCGATCGCGGCATCCGCATCTGGGACTTCTGATCGGCTTCGCGCGCGAGGCCGAGCCGTTCCCGCGCATTCGGTCCCGGTCCCGATCGAGACCCGGAGCGACCTGATCCCTTCCCGGGCCATGCCCCGCTTCCTCCAACACCACCGGTGCGGGACACTCTGTTCTGTGAGATGATCGACGTCCGTCGGCGACGATGGAGGCAGGATGAAACGCGCACCGATCCAACCCGTCAAGGG
>VGJL01000279.1 GCA_016867495.1 Candidatus Eisenbacteria bacterium
GGAGCTTGAAGCTCTTCACGTCGGGCGTCTCCCTGCGGACCTCTTCGATGCGCATCAGATGGGGCGTGTAGAGGCTCATACGCGGCTCTCCTCCCTGGCGGCGCACTCCTGCAGGACCTCGATCAGGTCCATCCCTCCCGAACAGGAGTCAACGCAGCGGCCGCAGCCGGTGCAGAGCAGCCTGCCGAACTTGTCGGGGTAGTACTGGAACTTGTGATAGAGGCGCTGGCGGTAGCGGTTCACCTGCTTCGGCCGCGGGTTGTGGCCCGTCGCGTGCAGCGTGAAGTGCGAGAAGGCGCAGGAGTCCCAGTTTCTCACCCGGACCCCCCGCCTCCAGTCCCCCTCATCCACCACGTCGAAGCAGTGGCAACTCGGGCAGAGATAGGCGCATGCGCCGCACCCGAGGCACGACTCCGCCGCCTTCATCCAGATCTCATCCTCGAAGTGCCCGCGCATCCACTCCCGCGCGCGCTCGATGTCGATCGGGACTGTCGCCACCGGCGGTCCGATCGGCTGCGGCTCAGCGAGAGGCAGGCTCATCCCCTCGAGGCTCGCGCGTCCCGCTTCGGTGAGGGGGGCCACCCTGTAGCGCGTTCCTGAGGGGCCCTCGATCGGCTCGATCATCACGTCCGCCTCCGGAGCCCAGCGCGGGTCAAGCCCTACGGAGCCGCAGAAGCAACTCTCCGGCGACGCCGGTCTGCTGCAGCCTAACGCGATGAGGAGGGTGGCCGCTCGCCGCGCCTCGAACCCCTCTTCCGTGTAGTCCCAGCGCATCACGGCATCGAGCGCCCGCAGGCCCGCCACATCGCACGGCCTGACCAGGAGCAGCGCTGTGGGCGGCGCGCTGATCTCGGGCTCCTCGATCCTCGGTGGGTCGCCCGAGAGATCGTAGCGGAAGAGGACCTCGTGGCGCGGCAGTAGCCACTCGCGCGGCGAGATCGTCGTCCTGCCGTAGCCCCACGACACGGCATCAGGGTCGTCAACCTGCGCCCAGACGGCCCCCTCAGGCCGCGCCACCGGCGCGATCACCCGGCGCGTCGCGAGCAGGCTCCGGGTCCACGCCTTCAGGTCGTCCAGTGTCCAGAGATCCGACATACCGATCGCCTCCTACAAGATGAAGGGGGCCTCGTCCTCCACGCGGAACGAGACCAGCGGGGAGCGCCCCGGTTCATCCCCCTTGCCGCGCGGCCCGAAGTGACCTTCCGCTGCGCGATTCAGATGGGCGGTCAACGCCCCGAGGGGAATCCCGACCGGGCAGGCCTCGGTGCACCCGCCGCAATCGACGCAGCGGCCGGCCAGGTGGAAGGCCCGCGTGATGTTCCAGACCCAGTTTCCGTCAGGGGTCGAGGAGGAATCGATCCAGCGCGGCCGGGTCTTGTCGGCGACGCAGCGCAGGCACGAGCAGAGAGGACACCCCTCGCGGCAGGCGTTGCACCGGAGGCACTTCTCGAACTGCGCCGTCCAGAAGCGCCATCGCTCCGCAGCCGGACGGCCGATGCCGGGGACGTCGTAGAGCTCCCATGCCTCCTTGGACGAGTCCGCGGCGATGCCCTCCTCAGCATAGACGCGCACGCGCGCGGGATCGATCTGCTCCTCGGCGGCCAGGAGCGCGAGCGCGTCGCGATCCCGCGGGCCGGCGACGATGCCATAGGAGCCGATCGGATCCTCCCGGAGCCTGCGAACAAGGTAGACCACGAGAGAGCGACTCGGGTTCGGAGCATGACGCAGACGGTCGAGGCCGGCAGGGTCGGTGACCCACGTCGGCTGCAGGCTCCCTGCCCGCCGGCTCGTCCTGAAACCGAGAATCGCGCGGACGGATCCCGTCTCAAGGTCGGAGCGAAGAGGCGCGAGATCTCCGAGCGGCGCAGGCGCCTCCGCTCCGGGCCCGGCCCCGGCGTGTGGAGCCGGCCCGCTCCCCGACTCAGCGCCCTTCGTCGATCCGGCCGAGCCCGGCGACTCCCCCGCCGAAGCGAAGCCGGCGAAGGGTCCGACGGCCCGCACGGCGTCGGTCACCTTCTTCACGACATCGACGAACTTCCCCCCCTCCGCGGCCGACACCCAGGAGAAGTGCACCCTCTCGCGGTCGAGGCCCACGAAATCGAGCAGATCATGGAAGAGGATCCAGCGCCGGCGCGCGACGTAGTTGCCGCTCGTGTAGTGGCAGTCCCCGGGGTGACAGCCGGAGACGAGGATCCCGTCGGCGCCCATGCGAAAGGCCCGCAAGAGGAAGAGCGGGTCGATCCTTCCGGTGCACGGGAGCTTTACGATGCGAATCTGCGGCGGATACTTGAGCCGGCTCGTCCCCGCGAGATCGGCGCCGGCATAGGTGCACCACCTGCAGACGAATGCGATGATCCGGGGTTGCCAGGCCGCCGGGGACGGCGCCGCCGCCTGCGGGGCCTCCTGCTCATCATGCCGGGCGGATGTCGCCTCCGCAGAAGCTTCGGGAAGGGCGATCGTCCGGCTCCCATCGCTGCCTGTTGTCTGCGCGGTCATCCTCAACCCTCCAACTCAGGGAACCAAGGCGCCGATCTGCGCGAAGATCTGTTCGTCGGTGTAGCCGGCCAGCTCGATCGACTTCGAGGGGC
>VGJL01000280.1 GCA_016867495.1 Candidatus Eisenbacteria bacterium
CGCCGCTTCTCCGCCGCGAGATAGAGCATGAGAAGCGCGGGGATGACGAGCAGTCCCCACAGATATGCGGGCTCAGCGAAGCGCATGGCCGTTCACCTCAGGGAAGCCTCCGGAGAGGGCCCGCGCCAAGGGCGATCTCCAGAAGAAGCAGGGCGAGCGCCGGGAGCAGGAGCGCGCTCCCGAACTCGCTGTAGTCCACATAGGTGCGGGTCTCGACTCGGGTCTTCTCCATCGCGTCGATCTGGCCGTAGACCTCGGCCAGGGCGCCTGCGTCGACTGCGCGGAAGTAGGAGCCGCCGGTCGCCTGCGCGACCCTCCTCAACGTCTCCTCATCGATCTGCACCGGCATCCGCACGTACCTCCTGCCGAAGACGGGGTCTTCGACCGGATAGGGCGCGTCCTCGAGCCCCCCGGCTCCGATCGTGTGGATCCGCACTCCCACCGCGTCGGCCAAGCGCGCCGCCGTGAGCGGATCGATCGTCCCCGCGTTGTTGCGGCCGTCGGTCAGGAGAACCACGACGCGGCTCGGGGAGGCCGCCTCCCGGAGCCGGTTGGCGGATGCCGCGATGGCCATCCCCACAGCCGTCCCATCCTTGATCCCGCCGAAGTCGACTTCGTCGAGCATGCGGAGCAGGACGCCGTAGTCCGTCGTGAGCGGGCACTGCGTGTAGGCGCTCGACGCGAAGACGACCAGACCGATCCTGTCCCCCTTGCGCCCCTCGATGAACTCGCGGGCGACGCGCTTGGCGACCTGGAGCCGGTTGTCGGGCTGGAAGTCCTCCGCCCTCATGCTCCCGGAGATGTCGATCGCCAGCATGATGTCGATCCCTTCCGAAACGACGACTTCCTCCCGCTCCCCGAACTGGGGACGCGCCAGCGCGACGATGAGCACCGCCAGCGCGAGGGCCCTCAAGATCGGCAGAGACTGGCGGGCCCGCACTCTGAAGCCTCGCGACTCCGGGAGTAGCTGAAGGAACGGATGGGCCGCGGCCCTGTCTCGCCGGCCGCCGAAACGAATCCGCCAAAACGCCCAGACGAGGGGAAGGAGGAGGAAAGCGAGGACCCAGGGGTGCCCGAAGCTCACGGCGCGCCTCCTCCCGGATCAGAGGGAGCGCCCGCCGCGAGGAGCTGCACCAGCCCCCGCGACCGATCGAGATAGGCTCGCGCCTCGGCCTGCAGCCGCTCGAGCCGCGCGTACTTGACCAGGTCCCCCTCCGCGAGCCAATCGCGCAGGGATTGCCTCGCCTCGCGCCCGGCGACCCGCGGCAGCAGGATGGCGAGAACCTCGGTCGACGTCGACTCGAGCAGGGGGAGCGCATGCTTCTTCTCGAGATAGGCTCGCACCGCGCGGGAGACACCGTAGTAGAACTCCCGATACAAGCCCTCCTCCAGAAGCCCCGACCGAAGCAGCGAGGCGATCGCTTCGTCGAACTCCTCTTCCGGGCTCGGCCCGGGAAGGGGAGCGCTCGCGACCGCCTTCTTCCTTCTCTTGCGGAGGCCTCGCAGGAAGGCGGCAATCCCGGCGGCCGCGACGACGCCTCCCGCGACGAGCCACGGCCAGACGAGGGGACCGGTTCTCACGACATCCTTGATGTCGCGAAGCCGGGAAGGATCGACTTCGCCGGAGGCGATCTGCCCGATGACGGAGAGCCGGCCGGGAGCGTAGGCGAAGCGGAGCGAATCGCCCGCGGGCGAGAGGCCCACAAGGCGCACAGTGTCGGGCCCCACGTCGCCCAGGCGGTAGGCCGCGATCTCGACCCTCCTCTCGAGCCTCTCCCACCGGCCTTTGCGGATCCGCCGGACGGGATCAGCCCTCAGGATCTTCCACCCGCCCAGGCTATCCCCTGCCTCCGGGAAGACGATCGAGCCGCCCTCGGGAAGGGTCACGGACATGCGCAGCCCGACCGGATCCCCGAGGCCGGCAGAGTCGGCATCGAGCCCGACCCTGATCGATGGGGACGCCGCGACCGGCTCGTCACGGGCTCCGCACCCCGATCCGACGAAGAGGAGACCCCCTGCGAGGAAGGCGAGGAGGCTTCTACCGGCCGGCGGCACGCCAAGCCTCCCTGCGGCGGAAGTAAGCGACCAGAGGCGCCACGGTATCGGAGTCGAGCCGGATCTCGACGCCATCGATACCGCCCCGTTGGAACAGGGTGGCC
Source organism: Candidatus Eisenbacteria bacterium (assembly GCA_016867495.1). NCBI lineage: Bacteria > Candidatus Eiseniibacteriota > Candidatus Eiseniibacteriota bacterium. Next base: position 2,160 of record VGJL01000280.1, read on the forward strand.
CGGGCGGCCCTCATCGCCCGCCCCTTCGACGCCGCGGCCGCGCGCGCCCTGGGATCCGAGGTGTCGATGAGGCGCCGGCGCCCGCTCTCGAGGTCGTAGGCCTCCACCAGACCGATGCGCGGGAGATCCTCCTGCCGCGGATCGATCAGGACGACCGGGACCAGCTCATGCTTGCGGGCGGCCAGGAGGAGCGCGTTCTCGTAGGGCTCATCGCACAGGAAGTCGCTCACCACGAAGAGCAGGCTCCGCCTGCGGAGCATCCTGGTGGCCCGCTCGAGAGCCTCGCGCAGACTCGTTCCGGTCCCCTGGCCCCTGTGATAGAGAACCTCCCGGACGATCCGGAGGATGTGGGATCTCCCCTTCCTGGGCGGCACCCACTTCTCCATCCGGTCGCTGAAGAGCATC
>VGJL01000281.1 GCA_016867495.1 Candidatus Eisenbacteria bacterium
GTTCTGGAAGTCGGCGCGCCGCCTTCCATCCGGCGCTACATCGTCGAGAAGGGGTCGATCTGCGTCGATGGAGTCAGCCTGACGGTGGGCGCGGTGGGGCCGCGATGGTTCCGGGTCCATATCATCCCGGCGACGATCGAGAGGACGCTCATGGGCGCGTATCGGGCGGGCCGGAAAGTGAACATCGAGGTCGACTTGCTCGCGAAGTACGCGGAGGCTCTGCTTCGGGACGGGAGCGCTCTCCGCGGCGGCCGCTCGACGCGGGCGGCGATGATGGGGGAGGACGGGTGAGCGAAAGGGCGGCGGAGGTTTTCGCGACGGTCGAAGAGGCGGTGGAGGAGATCCGCGCAGGTCGGATGATCATCGTCGTCGATGACGAGGATCGCGAGAACGAGGGCGATCTGATCATGGCTGCGGAGCGGGTCACCCCTCAGGCGGTGAACTTCCTGACCCACCACGGGCGCGGCCTGATCTGCGTCCCGATGCAGCAGGACCGGCTCCAGAGGCTCGACCTTCCTCAGATGGTCCACACGAACACGGCGAAGCTCGGCACCCCCTTCACCGTGAGCGTGGACGCCGCCCACGGCACGACGACGGGGATCTCGGCATTCGATAGGGCGCATACGATCCGCGTCCTGATCGATCAAGAGACCCGCCCGGAGGATCTGGCGCGCCCGGGGCATGTCTTCCCGTTGTGCGCGGCGAATGGAGGCGTGCTGCGCAGGGCGGGGCACACGGAGGCGGCGGTGGATGTGGCCGCGCTCGCGGGCCTCTATCCGGCCGGGGTCCTCTGCGAGATCCTGCACGAGGACGGGACGATGGCCCGATTGCCCGAGCTATCGCGCATGGCGTCGGAGCACGGGCTGAAGATCCTGTCGATCGCCTCTTTGATCGAGTACCGTCGCCGCACCGAGAGGCTCGTCCGCCGCCTCGCGGAGACCTCCTTCCCGACGGAGCGCGGTCAGTTCCGCCTTGTGATCTTCGAGAGCATTCTCGACGGCGAGGATCACGTGGCCCTGGTCATGGGAGAGATCCGCGCCGAGGATGCGGTTCTCGTGCGGGTCCACTCGCAGTGCCTCACGGGCGATGTGCTCGGTTCGCTCCGATGCGACTGCGGCCAGCAGCGCAGCCTGGCTCTCGAGCTGATCGCGGCGGAGGGGAAGGGGGTCTTCCTCTACATGCGGCAGGAAGGGCGCGGGATCGGGCTTGCCAACAAGATCCGGGCCTACCATCTCCAGGACCAGGGCCTCGACACGGTCGAGGCGAACATGAAGCTGGGCTTCAGGCCGGATGAGCGCGACTTCGGCATCGGCGCGCAGATCCTGGCCGATCTGGGAGTCCGCAGGATCCGGCTCTTGACCAACAATCCCCACAAGCGGGTGGGGCTGTCCGCGCACGGCCTCGAGATCGTCGAGACGGTTCAGATCGAGATCCCGCCGAATCCACAGAACCGCCGCTACCTGGAGGCCAAGAGGGAGAAGCTGGGTCACACGCTTCGGATCGATGCGCGCTGAAGCCGGTCCCGCCGGAGGGCGGCGGAGCGCGAGGATGTGGGACTGTCCCAAGGGAGGATGAGTCATGGCGAAGGAGTTTCTGGCGTCCCTGGATGCTTCCGGAAGACGCTTCGGTGTTGTGGCGAGCCGCTATAGCCGCGTGGTGACCGACCGCCTCGTCGGCGGCCTCCTCGATTGCCTGCGCCAGCACGGAGTCGCGGAGGACGCGGTTGAGATCGTATGGGTGCCCGGCTCCTTCGAGATCCCGATGGCGGCTCTCGCGGCCGCCCGCTCCGGGCGCTTCGACGCCGTGGTCGGCCTCGGCTGCGTGATCCGGGGCGAGACCCCGCACTTCGAACACGTCTCGCGGGAGGCGGCGCGCGGCATCTTCCAGGTCGGTTACGAGACAGGCGTCCCGACGATCTTCGGAGTGATCACGGCCGAGACCGTCGATCAGGCCCTCGAGAGGGCCGGCTTGAAGGGCGGAGGACGAGGGTATGACGCCGGGCTCGTCGCGCTCGAGATGATCGGCGTCCTCGCCCACCTTCGAAGCTCCGCGCGAACGCCCAAGCGTCGGTGAGCCCGACCGGGGGAGCCGAGAGGCCCTCGCGCGGCGGACGGACCCGCGCGCGCGAGGTCGTGTTCCGTTCCGTCTTCGAGGTCGACCTCACGGGAGACGACCTCCTTGAGACGCTCGAGCTCTCGCTCGGCCGTTTCCGATTCACGCAGGACGGGCGCGCCTTCGCCCTTCGTCTGGCGGCCGGCGCGGTGGAGCACCGCGCGCGGGTCGACGCCCTCCTGGAGGAGCTTCTCCGCAACTGGTCGATCGATCGAGTCTCTACCGTCGTTCGCGCGATCCTTCGGGTCGCCCTCGCGGAGATGCTCTCGATCGCCGAGACCCCGGCTCGCGTGATCCTCGACGAGGCGGTGCGGCTCGCCAACCGTTACGGCGAGGAGGAGGCGGGCTCCTTCGCCAACGGGGTCCTCGACGCGGCGGCGCGACGGCTCCGTCCCGGCGAGCTGCCGCCGCCCGCCGGGGCCTGACGGAAGGCCCCCAGCGGCCCT
>VGJL01000282.1 GCA_016867495.1 Candidatus Eisenbacteria bacterium
TACAAATGCTCCGGGGCCGGTGAGTGCGCTGCTCCTCACGGAATGATCGTGGCGCTGGACCAGGGAATCATTGATGGAATGGACATCATGAACTTCAGTAACGGCGCGGGGGGGCTCGCGTACGGTGAGGCCCTTGCGCGCGCCTACCAGGCGGGCATCACGGTGGTTGCGGCGATGGGGAACGCCCCGGTGCCGAATTGGAAGCCCCTCCCGGCTGCTTCTCAGAGCAATCGTACTCTTGCAGTCGGAAACGGCCGGATTACAGGCGAGAGGTATTCAACGAGCTCCTTCGGATGGTGGCTCGATGTCATGGCCCCAGGTCACGAGGCGATGGCTCCGAGCTGGGAGCCGCCCTGGTGGGAGCCCTTTCACGGGACCTCATCGGCTTCTCCCATGGTCGCGGGTACGTGCGCACTGCTTGCCTCCGCGATCGAAGACTTCTACCAAGACCGTTCCCTTCACGAGGAACTTGAAGCCCTAGTCGTCGCAGGGGCTGTGGAGTCCATACCGGACACGGCACTCGGCCCCGACAAGCACTATGGGCACGGGTACCTCAATGCCCGGAACACGATCCGCTACACGGACGAGGATCAGTTCCGTCGCGGACGGTTCACGGCCACGGGCGTGGATGGTGACAGCGTCAGTCTGGTGGAATCGAAGCCTGTAATTCTCTGTACGGGGGGAGAGAGTCTTCCAGTCGTTTCGTCGGCAGGAGATACCCTGGATGATGGATGGTATCCCTATGCCGAGGTGTACAGGGTCACCCGCACCGTGTCGTTTCCCACCCAGTACTCGGAAGACTCGGTCGTGGTCGTTGGGATCGGTCACGGGTTGCCGCCGGGGCCATTCGGTTCGAGTGGATGGGCACGAGGGGACTCGCTCTGGTTTACTGACTCGCTCGGATCGTCCTACCTTCAAGCACTTCTGTTCCGGGATCGATACTGCAGCGCGGAACTCCTATCCGGCAGTACCATTCGACTCACAAACTACTTCTGGCGGTTCCCTCTTTCAGAAACTGATACGGTTTGGGCCCCGTTCGATCCAGTCAACCCACAGGCCGACGTGCGCTGGGCCTACACGGTCTTCGGAAAGGCAGGGTGTGCTTCAGTCGCCGATGGAAGCGAGGTTGATCGACGCGGTCAGGTCGAGACGCTCTGCGTCGTACCCAACCCCTTCAATGCCACAGCTGAGGTCAGTTGTCGCCTTCGCGCCTCGGGCAGGCTGGAGATCTCCGTGTTCGATGTGGGGGGGAGACTAGTCAGAACACTATTTAGGGGAACGGCCGCAAGCGGTGATCATGAGACAACCTGGGATGGCCTGGACGAATCGGGAAGGCCCGTTGGGTCGGGGACGTATTTCGCCCGCTTGAAGGCGGGCGGTGAATGCAGAACCGCAAAGATCACTCTCGTGAAATAATCGGCCTGGAGGGGATCAACATGTGGCGCAGCCTCTTCCTTATCTTTCCTTTGCTGGCATGGAGAACCGCTGGGGCGGATATGCTCGTTGAGCTGGACGTGGATAGTCAGGTTGGGAATGGACCCGATACAATCGTGGTCACCCCTGAAGACTCCGTCGTGACCGATGTTTGGATTGTCGGGGATGATTGGGGGCCAAGCGTGTTCTGGTATTTCGGCATCTATGTCGTCGACAATGGAGCGCTTGACTTCCTGGGTGGGGAAATCCTCCTCCCGCCCCCGTGGCAGTCCGACCCGATTGCCGAGAGCGGAGATACCGTGTTTGTATGGGCATATGACTTGACGCTTCAAGGTGACCCTGGACCTGCATTGAAGGTCGCGCGTCTGCTGTATCGAACAGCGAATGAGGAAGGTATCGGCACGCTGGGGGTGGACCTTGCCGAGTCATTCTACATGCTCTACTTCGCCACGTGGCGGTTCACGAGCTATGTAGGAGCTCAGGTCGTGATAGAGGGGACCACTGGAACTGATCGGACCACCTGGGGTGCGATCAAGACGCTGTTCCGCTGACGGGGCTCCCGTCTCCTTCCCTCGCGTCTCGCCGGGGGCGCGAGAGGGTCACGTGTTGGTCCCACGCGTCGACACACGCTCCGCCTCCCGCTCCCGCCTGTGGAACGGGCGCAAACGCGCAGCGGCCGTAGGGCGGCGATTCCACACGGCGCCTCCCGCTCCCGCGCTCCCGCCTGTGGAACGCGTGCCACGTGGCGCACGGGCCTCACGCGCATGCTCCACACGCCACCGCGCGCTCCGCCGAGCGCGGACGCCTGTGGACCGGGCGCACACGCGCAGCGGGCCGTCGGGCGGCGATTCCACACGCCGACGAACGCTACGCCGAGCGCTGCCGACTGTGGAACGGGCGCCACGGTGCTCCACAGGGCGCGGGGCCTCACGCGCAGACTCCACACGCCTTCGCGCGCTCCGCCTCGCTCTCCCGCCTGTGGAACGGGGGCCCATGCGCTCCACGGGGTGCAGCGGGCCGTCGGGCGCCTTTCCGCCTCCCGCTCCCGCCTGTGGAACGGGCGCACACGCGCGACACGGGGCGCCGAGGGCCTCACGCGACGC
>VGJL01000283.1 GCA_016867495.1 Candidatus Eisenbacteria bacterium
CACGCTCGAGGACTGCCCCGCGGGCGCCATCCCTCCCGGGGGGAACTACGCCGAGCTCTACGAGACAATCCAGCGGCTCCGCGTGGAGGACACGAACGACTATTACGAGCTGCTGGCCAAGGAGGATGGCTACAGGGCAGGGTGGGACGATTTCAGCTGCCCATCCCCCGAGGGGCTCTCCCCGAATCGGCGCGAGTACCGCGCCATGCGCGAGGACAGCAACACCTTTCTCAAGCGGGCGCGTCTGGCGACCACGGTCGTCTTCCTGAACCGCATCGTCTCGGCCGTCGACGCCTACAGGACCGCGCGGGGAGCGCGCGTGTCGGTCGGCGCCGGCACGAATCTCGAGATCCGATTCGGCGGATCGCTCACGAACCCCCGCGCCTCCCTGAAGATGGTGAGGCATCTGTGAAGAGCGGTCGGCTCGTCACCTTGGCGATGATCCTCCTGTTCCTCGCGGGGTCGCCTCGGGAATCTGCCGGACGAGTCATAGAAGCGGGCCGGCTGAAGGTGCTGGGCCTCTCCCTCCTTGTGCCGGGGCTCGGGCACTGGCGACTCGGCGAAAGAGACAGGGCCTACGCCTTCATGGGCGCCGAGGCGACGGTCTGGGGGAGCTATTCGGTCTTCAGGGTCCAGGCGAAGCTCCGCCAGGACAGCTATGTCGAGATGGCCGAGCTCTTCGCCGGAGTGGACGACGCTTCGGGGCGCTCGGACTCCTACTACCGCAGGCTGGGGGCCTATCGGTCCTCCGATCTGTACGACGAGGAGATCCGCCGCGAGGCGCGTCAAGTCCATCCCAACGATCTCGAGGCGCGGGAGAGGTACTTCGATCGTCACCGGGTGCCGGTCGAGCAGCAGTGGTCCTGGTCATCGACGGAGAGGTGGGATCGCTACAGGACGAAGCGCAACGACAGCAACCGCGCGCTCAAGAAGGCCGACTACATGCTCGGCGTGGCGCTCGCCAATCGCCTCCTCGCCGCTGTCGACGCCATCCGGATCTACAGCGGCCACTCGGCAAGCGGGAAGATGAGCATGCGCTTCGCGCCCGATGCGATCTGCCCTGACGATGGGGCCCGCCTGGTCCTGACCTACAGAATCCCCTGATGGGGAGGAACGCGCCGTTGCTTCCCCCGAAGATTCCCTCGGAATGGCCTCGCGGCCGGCGCGTGATCGCGCTGGGCCTCGCGGGGCTCGGGGCTCTCTTCCTCGTGTTCGGCGCGGGAGCTGCGCGGGCGCCGGACGAGGCGTCCGCGGGGGCGCGCACGGCCGCGGAGGATCTCCGGCCGGGCGGCGGCATCGATTCGCTTGCGCCCCTCCCATCCTGGGCGCCCCGCGACGAGGCGGCGGGCGTGCGCCTCTCTCCTCACGCGATGGCCGTCGATCCGCTCGGACGCCTGTGGCTCCTCGACAAGGCTCGTGCGAGAGTGCTCCTCCTTGACGGGGCGGACGGTCGAGGCCGCTCCTTCAGCGCTGCGGGACGGCAGAGAGACGCGGCCCTGTCGGTGTCCGATCTCGCGGTCAGCGGGAGCTTCCTCTTCCTGCTTGAGCCGAGCGCGCCCAGCCTGATCCTCGTGGATCTGGACGGCAATCTCAGGGAGAGGATCGATCTCTCCGCCGCGATCGAGCAGGCGGGGGACCGGGGCTTCCTGCCCGCGCGGCTGCTCGTCGGGCGCTCCGGCGATCTCTGGCTGCTCGATGCGCGCGGGTTCAGGATCCTCCACTTCGACCGGCGGGGCCTTTTCGTCGACGCCCCTCTCGACGTGATCGATGGCGAGGACCGCCCTGCGCGTGTCGCCGATGTCGCGCCGACCAGGGACGACGGGATCCTGCTGCTCGATCCCGAGCGCGCCGGGTTGATCGAGATCGATCCCTACGGGGGCCTGCGGGCGATCCAGGACCTGGGCGAGGCTCTCCGCGAGCCCGCTTCGCTGGCCATCGATCGCGACGACAATCGCTACATCCTGGAGGCGGGCGGCCGTCTTCGAATCCTGGATCGGGCGGGCGTCCTTCTGTGGACGGGGGAGCTACCCGGCGCGCAAGGTTGGTCGGGTCCGAACAGGATCGCGGTGGCCGGAGACGGGATCCTTCACAGGGGGGATTCCGCGAGCGGCAGGATCGATCGCTGGCGAATCGTCAGGACCCCGCGAGAGGATGCGCAGCGATAGCCGAGTCATCGCCCTGATAGCTGGCGCGGGCCTTGCCCTTTCCGCGCCCGGCGCATCGGGGAGCGAGTCCGCACGGCTCTCCTTGCTCGACCGGAGCTGGGAGACCGATCTGGAGACGCCGGCCGCGCGCCTTCGGCTGCCCGATGCATGGATCGACCCCGGCTCGGTTCTCGTTGTCCTGGAAGCCGAGACTCTGCGTTCCGGAGTCGATTACCGCATCGAGCCCACCGAGGGGCTTCTGCATCTCCTCGTGCCGCAGGCGAGGGGGCGCCTTCGCCTCCGCTATGCCGTCGTTCCCCTGGCGATCGGTCGGGTCTTCCAGGATCCGATCCCGATCGACACGGCGCGGGGAGGAACCGCCCCCA
>VGJL01000284.1 GCA_016867495.1 Candidatus Eisenbacteria bacterium
AGATCCGGCGTGAAGAGGAACATACAGGCTCAGATCCAGAACCTCGAGGACCGCTACGGCGCGCCGGTTCGCGAGACCGTCGTGGTTCGGCAGATCAATCGGACTCGTGGGCCCGCCGGGTTTCCCATCTCGAGCAAACGGACAGCCGAGGTCGTCCTCATCGTCCCCAGACCTGCAGAAAAGGTCCTGGTCCACACGAAGAGCTTCTATCCATCCGGCGTTTGGCGTCTTCCTACCGGGGGTCTCTGGCCGGACGAGACGATCGAGCATGCCTTCCTACGCGAGGGGATGGAGGAGACCGGGAATCCGCTGAAGCCCGTCCGCTTCCTCTTCCACCTCTGTTTCCGCTGGGAGGGCTCTCCCAAGGAGTTCCAGAGCTACGGATTCCTCACTTCTCCCGCGGAGGGACCTGTCGCGAGCCGCGATCCCCACGAGCAGATCACTGCCTTCCGCGACGTCGGCCGCAAGGAGTTCGCCTCTGTCATGGAGCGGCTCGAGACGTTGGCCGGGACGTGGACGGCCTGGGGCAAGTTCCGGGCGGCGCCCCACCGGGTGGTCCTGGGGTTGTGGCCGCGGGAAGGAGCGCTCACGGCGGAGCCCTTGAGGGAGCCTCCTACCGGCCTCGCTTGATCACGGCCTTCGAGAGGATGTGCCTCTGGATCTGGCTGGTTCCCTCGTAGATCTGGAAGATCTTCGCATCGCGCATGAGCTTCTCGACCGGGTACTCGCGGTTGTAACCGTAGCCTCCGAAGATCTGGACGGCGTCCGTCGTGACGCGCATGCAGGTGTCCGCCGCCATCAGCTTGGCGAGCGCGGCCTCTGCCTGGGCTGATTCTCCACGGTCGACGCGCCACGCCGCGCGCCAGACGAGAAGCCGGGAGGCCTCGACGTCGCGCGCCATTTCCGCGAGCATGAAGGCGATCGCCTGGTGCGAGGAGATCGGGACCCCGAATGTCATCCGCTCCTTGGCGTAGCGCACGGAGTGCTCGAGGGCGCTGCGGGCGACGCCGACGGCCGCAGCGGCGACGACCGGCCGCGTGTGGTCGAATGCGCTCATCGCGAGAAACCAGCCCCTCCCCTCCGCGCCGATCCTGTTCTCGACCGGCACGACGACATCGTTGAAGCTCAGGCCCCGCGTGTCGCTTGCGCGCTGGCCCAGGTTCTGCTCCTTCTTGCCGATCTCCAGGCCCGGCGCCCCCTTCGGTACGATGAAGGCGCTCATCCCGCGCGCGCCCCTCGAAGGGTCGCTCAGAGCGAGCACGAAGTACCAATCGGCGACACCGCCGTTGGTGATCCACATCTTCGACCCGTTGATGACGTACTCGTTGCCCACCTTTCGCGCCGTCGTGCGAATACCCGCCACGTCCGATCCCGCCCCCGGTTCTGTGACCGCGTAGGCCGCCAGCCGGAACTCCTCGACCATCGGGGCGAGCCACTTCCTCTTTTGCTCGTCAGTCGCCCCCACGATGACCGGCGCCTCGGCCAGGGTGTTGGCCTCCATCGCCGTTCCGATCCCGGAGCAGGCGGCGGCGATCTCCTCGGCGATGATGCAGCCGTCGAGGACGCCCAGGCCCATTCCCCCGTACTCCTGCGGGATGTGCGTGTTCAGGAGCCCGGCCTCCCATGCCTTCCGGGCTATCTCCCACGGATACTCGCCCGTCTCGTCATGATGGGCGGCCTTAGGCGCGATCTCCTTCTGGGCGAACTCCCGCGCCAGCTTCTGGAAGGCCAGTTGGTCCTCGGTCGGCGAGAAGTCGATCATCGAACCCTCCAAGCGGCCAGGCCGCACCGGCTGGAGTCTAGGAACCGCGGGGGCGCCGCGCAAGCCGCACGTGCTAGACTCGACGGACAATCGATGAGCGAGACGAGAGAGAGGTCGACCGCCCTCGTGACGGGGGCGGGAACGCGTGTCGGCAGGCGGATCGCGCAGGTGCTGTCCCGCGAGGGATTCGACCTGGCCATCCACTACCACTCCTCCCGCGCGGAAGCGCTCGATCTGGCCCGCGAGATCCGCGCCGCGGGGAAGGTGGCGCGGGTCTACCGCGCCGACCTCTCGAGGCGAGGCAGCGCCGAGCGGCTCGCGGCTGCGGTCCTGCGGAACCAGTCGCCAGTCGCCCTCTTGGTCAACAGCGCCTCTGTCTGGATGCGGACCCCGATCGGCAGGACGCCGGCGGAGGCCTTCGACCGCTTGATGGCGATCAACCTGCGCAGCCCCTTCATCCTCTCCGTGATCCTCGGCGGCGCGATGAAGCGCCGGGGCGCCGGCGTGATCATCAACCTTCTCGACTGGTCGCTGGATCGGCCCTACCCGGACTATGTCGCCTATGGGATCACGAAGGCGGGGCTCGCGGCGGCCACGCGGGGCCTCGCGAGGGCGCTCGCGCCGGAGGTGCGGGTCAACGCCGTGGCCCCGGGGGCCGTCCTGCTGCCGCGAGGCATCCGTCGCGCGCGCGCCGATGCGATACGGCGGGCGGTGCCGCTCGGACGGATCGGGAGCCCCGACGACGTGGCCGAGGCGATCGCCTAT
>VGJL01000285.1 GCA_016867495.1 Candidatus Eisenbacteria bacterium
CCGCATGTCCCCGTATCCAAGATCGTCGACGAAGATGAACTTCAGCCCGGTTGTTCGGATGCCGAGCTCCAGATCGGGGAAGAGCGGCTCCCCACGAACCTGGTAGCTCCAGATCTCGTAGGCCCGCGCGTCGTGCGTCGACCTGTGGCGCGTCAAGTCGTCCCGTGGATTCATCCTTCCCGAGCCGGAGATGTCATCGAGGTTGCCGGCGCCCGTCTCCCCAGGGAAGACGTTCGCCAGGAGGTCGAGATCCTGCGGATTGAGTTCCTTGGTCATCTCGTCAGGAGAACCGAATCGTATGAACACTCGACCCCGATCGGAGAGCATCCCCCTCTTGAGCGCCGTCCCGAAGAAACGATCGGCGTGTTGGACTCGCGCGAGAAAAACATCCCGCAGCTCGTTGTTGCCCGTGGAGGGATCAGGGTCGTGGGCGCGCCACAGGTCATCGGAATAGGCCTCCCGCTCGCCAGGCGACATCTCCCGCACCTTCTCGTACTCGACATTGTTCAGAAGGACATAGGCCTCCTCGAGCGCCGCCTTGGAGTCCCGCTTCCACGACTCAGCCTGCCAGAGGATCTGGAAGTCCGCGCCGACCTCGCAGTCCCCGCCCCTCGTTGCCTCGATCTCGAGCCGGTAGAGCCCGGCTGCGAGGGTCGAGAGATCGGCGGCCAGAACAAAGGAGGCGGTTCCATCTCGGGCAACGAGGGCGCTGTCGGCGCCCTGCAGGACGATTCGCTTGTCCTTCCGGTTGCGAACACGGTAAGCGATCGCATCCACCTCTCGGCCTTCGGCGAAGGCGAGGAGGGATGTGTGATAGAGCCCGAAGAACCTCGATGGGTTGGGGAGGAGCCGACGACGAACCGGGATGTCCGCCCCCTCCTCCGATCGATCGATGTCCCACAGGAAGACGATGTCGGAGAGGCCGCATCGTTTTCGATCTTCCTCGAAGCGGCCGTATGCCTCGCCCCGCATCTTCTTCGCCTGCAGGGCGTCCAGGAGGCCCCGCTTTCTGCCGGAGAGGTCCAGGACCGTCACGCGGAGCTGGCGCACGCCCTTGGGCGACTCGAGACGGAGCGTCAAGAGGATCCGCTCAGGAACGGAACTCCCTCGACCGGCGGCCCTATTGAGGTCCACCCAGATCGAGTCGGTCTTCGCGCCGCCGATCTCGTCCCCATCCGCATCCTCGAGGCGAGTCTCCACCAGGAGCCGGGTCCAGCCCGAGGAGTCGGGAGAGGCGGTCAGGGACGCCGCCGGGAGTCCGAGATAGATCTCGATCTCCGGAGAGGGCGGCGGGCCCAGGCGCGCCGCATCTAGGTCGAAGCGGATATCGCCGCTCGCCTGAACGGGCAACACGGCGGCATCCTCCCCCCCGCTGAAGGGGAGGATGCCCGCAAACACCAGCATGGTCCAAAGAGGTGGCATGCCCGATCCCCGGACGCTCTCGGCCGCAGAGGAGCCGCGCGGGGGCGCTCCCGAGCCTGCGGAGTGCCTGACCCTCCCCGCCGGTCCTAGAAGCGGAAGTCCACCGAGACCCGGTGCACGCCGCCCAGGGTGCTCATGTCCACGTACGAGTAGTCGACCGACGTCTCGGAGTTGAGGCTCGAGGGAACCTTGAACCCCAGACCCGCCGAGAACCGCTCGAGGTCGTACTTGAACAGGTAGCCGCCGCGGACGAAGAAGAACTCCTTGAAGCCATACTCGGCTCCCCAGTTCGCCCGCTCGTTGTTGTCAGGCGGATGGCTGAACTCCGCGGAGGAGACGACCCTGTGCATCGCGTCCTCGTAGAGGCTCATCGACATCCCGACCCTGAAAACAGTCGGCATCTTGACGGTATCATCGATGAACTGCATGTCGGTTCCGATGTTCTGAATCGACATGCCGATCCGAAGCGAACGGTACCCGGTGTCGTAGAGGGTCCCGAAGTCGAACGTGTAGGCCGACGCGGTGTATGTCGCCAGCGTGGACTGGACGAAGTTCCCCGAGAGACCCGCCGAGAACTTGTCGGTCAGAGACCGGGCGTACGTCAGGCCGAAGGCTACATCGCCGGCGTCGAAGCTCCTTCCCTCCCCGTCGGGACGATAGACCGTCCGGACCGGCTGGGAGTCCATGTAGAGGGCCCGAGCGTTCGCGGCGAAGGTCCCGGGCAGGAACCCCACGTGGAACACATAGACCGCCTGGGTGAACGAGATGTCGGCCAACCACGCGGTGTGGTTCAGGGCCACGGAGTTCTTCTGAATCCGGGCCACTCCTGCCGGATTCCAGTAGACTGCCGAGGGGTCGTTGGCGACCGACACGAAGGCCGATCCCATCGCCGTGGCGCGGGCTCCGACCCCGAGCTTCAGGAACTGCCCGCCGACCGTGCCCACCTTCTCGAACTCCTCACCCGCATGAACCAGGCCGGGAATCGCCAGCGCCAGGATCAGCAGTGAGATGCTTCTCGCCCTGGGAGAGCTTACCATCTTCCTCTTCCCTTTCATCGCCGTGCCCCCCTATCGGATGACGGTGAAGCGGC
>VGJL01000286.1 GCA_016867495.1 Candidatus Eisenbacteria bacterium
TGGGGAGATCATCCCCGGCTGCGCATCGGCGGGTGGGTTGGAATCCCGGAACAGGCCAGAAGCGGCGCCCAGGGGCAGACCGTCCTCGTGAACGGTCGATGGGTGACGCACCCCGCCCTGGGACAGGCGCTTCGGCAGGGGTTCGGAGACCTCATCCCGGCAGGCAAGAGCCCCTTCGCCGTCCTCCTCATCGAAGCCTCCGAAGGCAGCGTCGATGTCAACATCCATCCGACCAAGCGCGAGATCCGCTTCCACGACGAGGGTCTTGTCTTCGCGGAGGTGGTTCGGACCGTCAAGGAAGCGACCCGGCGGTTGATTCCCGCGGTATCGACGGGAGGAACGACGACGGGGCCGACAGGCGGATGGGCGCCGGGCGCGTGGCGCCCCGACGATGAAGCGATCTCGGGGTCCGCGAGCGCCAGCATGCTCGACCTCATCTACGCGCCTCACGTCCTCAGGACGCGATCGGAAACGGCCTCCGCCCCCCTCGTCCGCGACGCCGCGGCTTCGCCCGTCGCGGAAGATCCCGAATCGGCGCCCATGGTCCCCCTCTGGCAACTGGAGAATCGATACATCGTGGCGAAGGTTAGGCAGGGAATCTTGATTGTCGACCAGCATGCCGCCCACGAGAGAATCCTCTACGAACAGGCGCTCCGCCAGCTGGCCGGCGAGCCCGCGACAAGCCAGCAGCTCCTCTTTCCGATCGTCGTCGATCTCGCTCCCGGAGAGACTGCGATGCTCGAGAGTCTCGCCGCGCAGCTGCCCCGTCTGGGGATCCACGCGGAGGAGTTCGGGGGAGGGGCGGCCGTTCTGCGCGCGATCCCCGCCACCTGGAAGGAGTCCCCGGCGGCGATGCTTCGGGAGCTCCTCGACGATGTCGCCGAGCGCACGCGGCGTAGCGAGGAGAGGCTTGAAGCGCTCGCGGCGTCGTTCGCCTGCCACAGCGCGATCCGCTCGGGCACGCGGCTCGAGCTGGATGTGATGAACCGGCTGATCGACGAGCTGTTTGCGACGGAGCTCCCGCACGGCGATCCACACGGCAGGCCCACCTATGTGATCCTCGGCATCGAGGATCTCGATCGGCGCTTCGGCCGAAGCGGGTGATGCCGACTGTTCCCAGGCTCGTCCGCGCCTTCATCGTCGGCCCTACGGGGGTCGGAAAGACCGACGTGTCCGTGGCGGTTGCCCGCGCCCTGGGCGCGGAGATCGTGAGCGTCGACTCCCGCCAGATCTACAAGCGGCTCGACCTCGGGACAGCGAAGCCGACGGCCGAGCAGCGCAAGCGCGTGCCTCACCATCTGCTCGATCTGCTGGAACCGACCGAGCGGTGCTCGGCGGGACGATTCCTGCAACTCTTCCGGGGCGCGCTCGACGGGCTCCGATCGCGTCAGGCCATCGCCCTCGCCGTCGGAGGCGCCGGGCTCTATGTGGATGCCTGCCTGGGACGCTTCCACGAGCTGCCGCCCGCGGACGATCGCCTCCGCGCGCGCTACCTGGAGATCGTCGAGCTCGAGGGTCCGGACGCCCTCCATGGCCGCCTGGCCGCAATCGATCCGGAAACGGCGGGGCGGCTGGCCCCTCGCGATACCCAGCGCGTGATCCGCGCCCTCGAAGTCGCGGAGGCGACCGGGAATCCTCTCAGCCGGAGGTTTCGCGAGGAGGCGCCGGCCGCATGCGATGCGGACACGCCGATCTTCTACCTCACGCGGCCCAGGCGGGAGCTGTACGAGCGGATCGAGCGAAGGTGCGGCGAGATGGTCGCGCGCGGCCTCCCGGCGGAGGTGAGGCGACTCCTCGATTCGGGACTTCCGCGGTCGGCGCCGGGGCTCAAGACCGTGGGTTACGCCGAGTGGATCGGGTGGGCCCTCGGCGAGCGCACCCGCGAGGAAGCGATGGATCTCTTTCTACGGAACTCGCGGCGGTACGCGAAGCGTCAAGAGACCTGGTTCCGCAATCGGCATCCGGAGCGGATCGAGATCGTGATCGGAACGGGGGAGGGCGCCGAGGAGACGTCCCGGAGGCTGCTTGCGAATCCGGCCATCGCCGTGCCGTGACGCTCGGGCCGCCTCCGTCCCGTCTGGGCCTGCGGCATGCGCTCTCGGGGGGGGCGACCGCAGGGGCGACGCGATCGTTGACCGGCCGCACCGCCGCCGACTATACTCCACGGCAGCATTGTACCGGCTGGGACCACGTGAGCCCAGCTCAGCTCGTGTGACCCATGGTCGGCGGGTGCCGTCATCATCGCCGTGAGCCTTCGCCCGAGCGCGGACACCTGCCTCTCGAGGTGCCTATGCGTCGCTTTCGTCCGACCCTTGCCGTTCTCTCTGGAGCCGTCCTGTTCGCCTCGATCCTCATCCCGCCTGCGGCTTCTTCTCCCCTTCCATCCGCGGCCCCGCGCGAAGTGATCACGAGCGCCGACCGCGCCTACGATGCGGCGACCGGCGTCCTGCGTCGATGGCGAGGAATCGAATCGCGGCAGATCGACGGC
>VGJL01000287.1 GCA_016867495.1 Candidatus Eisenbacteria bacterium
GAGCGCCTCGAGCGGCCCGACGCCGATTACATCGGCCACCTGGAGCCTCCCCTTGCCTTGAAGCAGGCCGCGGCGGTCCGCAACGCGCGGTCGACCGTCGGCACGATGTCGGAGATCGCCGACTGCCTCCAGCTCCTCTTCGCGTACGCGGGAGAGCCCCACTGCGTCGCCTGCGGCGAGCCTCTCATTCCGGAATCGGTCGAGTCCGCCGTCGATCGGATCCTCGCGCTCTACTCCCAGGACCGGCTCTGCGTCGCCGCTCCGATCGCCCGCGATCGGCTCGGGCGAGAGGGGGTGAGCGGGCTGCTTCGCCAGGGATACGCGCGCACGATCCACGAGGGCAGACTGAGCGAGTGGCCGGAGGCGTGGCTGGCCGCGCGGCCGGCAGACCTTCCCAGCGACCTGAGCGTTGTGATCGACCGCTTCACACGCTCGTCGCTCAAGCGCACCCGTCTCGCGGAGGCGATCGGCGCCGCCTGGCATATGGGGCAGGGGCGCACCGTCGTTTATGCGATCGATCCCGACGGCGAGGGCGCGCGGCCGATTGAGACTCTGCGCGAGGGAGCGGTCTGCCGCGCCTGCGGCCGGAAGGGGGAGCCGCCGCGGCCTCCCCTCTTCAGCGCGAACAATCCCCTGGGCGCATGCCCCACGTGCCAGGGATTCGGACGCCTCGTCACGATCGACCGCGACAAGGTCGTTCCCGATCCCCGGCGGACGCTTCGCAACGACGCGATCCTCCCTTTCCGCATGCCCTCGCGCCGGGGTTGGTATCGCAGGCTGATGAAGAAGGCCCCCGACGCGGGCGTGCGAACCGAGATCCCCTGGTCCGATCTCACGCGCGAGGAGACGGATTGGGTCTTCGCGGGCGACAAGACCTTCCCCGGGGTAGACGGCCTCTTCCGGAAGCTCGAGCGAAAGCGCTACAGGATGCACATCAGGATCTTCCTCGCCCGCTTCCGCGGATACGTGCCTTGCACGAGCTGTCGCGGGACGCGCCTTCGCCCCGAGGCCCTCGCCGTGACCATCGGGGAGAAGAACCTCTCCGATCTGAACGAGATGCCGATTCGCGACCTCCGGGCGTTCTGCGAGAGCCTTCGCTTCCCCGGACGGCGGGAGGCTCGCGTGCGCCCCGTTCTGCGCGAGATCCGCTCGCGCCTGCGCTGCCTGGACGATGTCGGCCTCGGATACTTGACCCTCGCGCGGACCGTGCGCACCCTGAGCGGCGGCGAGACGCAGCGCCTGCGCCTCGCTTCCGGAATGGGCTCCTCTCTCACGCGGGCTCTCTATGTCCTCGACGAGCCGACGGTGGGGCTCCACGCGCGCGACGCCTCGCGGGTTCTCGATCTGCTGCGAGAGATCGCCCGAGCCGGCAACACAGTCGTCGTCGTGGAACATGACCCGGCCATCGTCGAGGGGGCGGATCATCTGATCGTCCTCGGCCCCGAGGGGGGCGATGCCGGGGGCGAGCTGATCTACGAAGGCCCTCCCGCGGAATTCCTGGAGCGGGAGCCGGAGTTCTTCCGGACCGTGGTCCCTCCCTCCCAGCAGGCTCCTTCGCGCCGGACGCCGCCGGGCATGCGGGTCCTGCCTGAGACAGCCGCCGATCGGCGAAACAAACCCATCGCCGCACGCGGCCCATCCCTGCGAATCGTTGACGCCCGCGCGAACAACCTCCGTATCGAGCAGCTCGAGATCCCGCTCGCGGGGATCGCGGCCGTGAGCGGCGTCTCCGGTTCCGGGAAGTCCACGCTGGTGGAAGAGGTGATCTACCGCAACTGGCTGCGCTACGCGGGGCGGCCCGTCGAGAACGTAGGGGAGGCCCGCTCGATCTCGGGCTTCGAGTCGTTCGAGGAAGTCGCCCTGATCGGCCAGGAGCCCCTCGGGCGCTCGGCCCGATCCAACGCCGTCTCCTTCGTCAAGGTCCTCCCGTTGCTGCGCGGGCTGCTGGCCGCGACGCCGGAGGCCCGCGAGCGCCGGCTTCGCCCGCGCGACTTCTCCTTCAACGTCCCCGGCGGAAGATGCGAGACCTGCAAGGGCCTCGGAACGGTCGTCCTCGAGATGCACTTTCTTCCCGACGTGGAGGTCGCCTGCGAGGCATGCAGAGGCAGGCGCTTCCGCGACGACGTGATCGAGGTCAACTACCGGGGCCGCAACATCCAGACGCTGCTGGAGACGACGGCGGACGAGGCCTCGCGTCTCTTCCGCGACTTCGAGGAGATCGCGCGGAGGCTGCGGCCGTTGCAGGAGGTCGGGTTGGGCTACCTGCGCCTGGGGCAGCCGACATCGACCCTCTCGGGGGGGGAGGCGCAGCGGCTGAAGCTCGCCTCGTTCCTCGCCGAGGGGGCGAGAAAGGGCAGACGGCTCGTGCTCTTCGATGAGCCGACGACGGGACTCCACGCGCGCGACATCGCGCGCTTGATCGCGGCGATGCGCGCCCTGATCGCCCGGGGCGACTCCGTCCTCGTCGTCGA
>VGJL01000288.1 GCA_016867495.1 Candidatus Eisenbacteria bacterium
GGCTAGGACCAGGAAGCTGCCGATCTCACCTGTCCGGGAGACGTGCGTGCCTCCGCAGAGCTCCTCGCTGGCCCCGGGGATCCTGATCCTGCGCACGCGCTCGTCGTACTTCTCTCCGAAGAGGGCGGTGACCCGGTCGCGGATCGCTTCGTCATAGGTGGAGAAGTGGACGTGGACTTCCTTGTCCGCGACGACCTGCTCGTTGACGGCGCGCTCGATCGCCTCCAGGTCTTCCTGCGAGAGAGCGCTCGGGTGCGTGAAGTCGAAGCGCAGGCGATTGGGAGCGACGAGCGAGCCGGCCTGCGCCACGTGATTGCCGAGGCGCCCGCGCAGGGCCGCCTGGAGGAGGTGCGTCGCCGTGTGGTTGCGGCGCGTGGCGGCCCGCGACGGCTCGTCGACCGCCAGCCTCACAACCCCCTCGGTCCACTCGCCCCCCTCGATGCGGACCCGATGGCGGATCTCGTCTCCGACCGCGATCGTGTCGAGAACGAGGCCCGCCACCGCGGGACTCGAGAGCATGCCGGTGTCGCCGACCTGTCCGCCCGACTCCGCGTAGAACGGCGTCGTCTCGACGACAGCCCACCACTCCCCGCTCGCCTCCGGGATCGCCGCGACCCTTCGGATCTTCGTCTCGATCTCCAGCGTGTCGTAGCCGACGAAGCTCGAGTGCGGCCCCTCTGTCAGGACCATCCACTCCAGCGCCTCCCCTTGGGATCGATAGAATGTCGCGCTGGCCCTCGAGCGCTCGCGCTGCCGCGCCATCTCCTCCTCGAAGCCGGCTTCGTCGATCGCGAGCCCCTTCTCCCGCGCCAGCACCGCGGTCAAGTCCGCGGGGAATCCATACGTGTCGTAGAGGACAAAGACCTCCCGCCCTGGAACGGCCTCGCCGCCGCTCACGCGCGCCGCGATCTCTTCGAAGCGGGAGAGGCCCTGCTCGAGCGTCGCTTCGAAGCGGTCCTCCTCGGACCGGAGGGCGAGCCGAACGCGATCGGCCGCCTCGCCGAGCTCGGGATAGACGGGGGCCATCTCGCCGATGACGGTGTCGATCAACCGGTGCAGGAACGGCTCGCGCAGACCCAGGCGGTGCGCCTGGACCGCCGCCCGCCGCAGCAGCCGCTTGATCACATAGCCGCGCCCCTCGTTCGCCGGGAGGATCCCCTCGGTCAGGGCGAAGGCGAGGGCGCGGGCATGGTCGGCGATGATGTGGAAGCCGCTCTTCCGCTCCCCCTCGTAGGCGACGCCCGCCATCCGCCCGATCTCATGGATGATCGGGGCGAAGAGATCGGTTTCGAAGATCGTCTTCTTTCCCGCCAGAACCATCGTCAGGCGCTCGAGGCCGATCCCCGTGTCGATCCCCCGGTTGGGCAGGGGGAGGTCGCTTCCGTCCGGCTGGCGATCGAACTGAGGGAAGACGAAGTTGCCGACCTCGATCCACCGATCGCAGTCGCAGCCTGGGCCGCAGGAGGGGCGGCCGCACCCGAGGCCGGGCCCCAGGTCGTAGTAGAGTTCGGAACTCGGCCCGCACGCTCCGGTCTCCCCCGCGGGACCCCAGAAGTTGTCCTTGCGGCCGAGCCTGTGGATCCTCTCCGCCGGCATGCCGACATCGTCCCGCCAGATCGCGTAGGCCTCATCGTCCTCCTCGAAGACGGAGGCCCGGAGCAGGTCGATCGGAAGCGGGAGGACCTTCGTGAAGAACTCCCAGTTCCAGAGAATCGCTTCGCGCTTGAAGTAGTCGCCGAAGGAGAAGTGGCCGAGCATCTCGAAGAAGGTGCAGTGGCGCGGCGTGTGGCCGACGTCCTCCAGATCGCTCGCCCGCAGGCACTTCTGGACGGTCGCCGCCCGCCGGTACTCGAGCGGCTCCCGCGAGGCGTAGAACTTCTTGAACTGGACCATGCCCGCCGAGGTGAAGAGCAGCGTCGGGTCCTCCCTGGGGACCAGGGGCGAACCCATCACGATCCTGTGATCCCGCCGGCGCCAGAAGTCCAGGAACGCCGATCGGATCTCCCGCGAAAGCCTCTCCATCTGAAAGCGTCCTCTCCTCACCTGCCGCGTCTTCGCGCGGCCCCGCCGGGATCATCCCTCAAGGGGAATCCGGCGCATCGTATCGATCCGGGTCGTCGCCGGCGTCTATCCATCCGGGTCGTCCCCGACATCTCCCATCCCCCGCAGGGCGATCGCGGGATCGAACCCCCGCGACTTGAGCCTCCTCGCCGCGCGCAGGCGATCGGCCTCGCTCCCCAGAGCGAACTTCTCGAGGACCCGCCGCGCCAGATCCTCCTCGCTCGTCGCGAGGAGGAGATCCTCCACCGCCCGCCTCGCGACAGCCTCCTCGACCCCCCGGACAAGGAGCTCGCGGATCAGGAGGCGCCCGGCGCGCGGGGCGCGGCGGCTGCGGCTCTCGACGTAGAGTCTCGCATAGCGCCCGTCATCGATGAGCCGCTTCTCGAGAAGCCGCGCAATCGCGGCGCCG
>VGJL01000289.1 GCA_016867495.1 Candidatus Eisenbacteria bacterium
GCAGACCGAGAAGCGATCCTCGTAGATCCCGCAGCGATTGCGCACCAGATCGAGCTCTTCGCAAGGGGTGATGAACTGGACGAACCACTCTCCTTCGTCGTCGGCGTAGAGCCAGACATCCTTGTGGCTCACCATCCATCTCATCTGCTCGATCGATGATCGCGAGGTGGGCGGATCGATCGGAATCGCCACGTAGCGGCAGCAGAGGGAGCAGGCGGGAAGACATTCGCTCGGCACATCTCCTCCTTCCGAGAACCAGGGAAGCCTAACACAAGCGCCGGCGGGCGTGGGCTCGCGCGGGGCGCCGGCCCCGTTTCTTGACAGCGGCCAGGGGGCATCCTAGACTCATTTGACTGGATCTGAGAAGCGGGCCGGCGCGCCACCAGGACCGAGCGGATGCTTCGTGCGGGCTTCTCGGATGGACGCGGGCGGGCTCCGCCCGGCGGTCCTGACCCGCGCCGGTGGAGGTCCTTGCCGAGGATGAGACTGCTCCTCTTCACGCTCCTCTGCGCGATTGCGATCCTCCTGATCCGCGGGCTCCAGGGAATCTCGACGCGGCGTAGAGCGGAAGGCCGCCCCGCTGAGGGGAACGAGCGGCCGGCGGCGTCGCCCGACGAGATCGTCGATGTCTCCTTCGAGGACTGTCGAGACGCGGGCGAGAAAGGGGAGCGGTCCTGAGCCGGGCGTTGCGGCGAGGCGCCTCGGGGGATGAGTCGACCGCGGCCGATCCGACCTTCATGGCGCGCGCTCTTGCTCTCGCGCGCCGCGGGGCGGGGATGACTTCCCCCAATCCGATGGTCGGCGCGGTTCTTGTCTCCGGAGGGAAGGTGATCGCCGAGGGGTGGCATGCCCGCTTCGGCGGACCCCACGCCGAGCCGCGGCTCCTCGATGCTCTCCGGCGGGCCGGGAAGAGGGTTCCATCCGACGCGATCCTCTACGTCACGCTCGAGCCCTGCACCTATGAAGGGAAGACGCCGGCCTGCGTCGATCTCCTGCGCGGGACCCCTATCCGGCGGCTGGTGGTGGGAGCGACGGATCCGAATCCTCGAGTCAGGGGAAGAGGCCTCAGGATCTTGCGCGAGGAAGGATGGCAGGTCGCGACCGGCATTCTGGAGGAGGATGCGCGGCTCCTGAATCTGCCTTTCGACCTGGCCCATCGCCGAGGCCGGGCGAGAGTCACCCTCAAGATCGCTTCCAGCCTGGATGGGAAGGTGGCCGACGAAGGCGGCAGCTCGCGCTGGATCACGGGGCCCGCGGCAAGGCAGGTCGTCGGCAGGCTCCGGCTGCGCGCCGATGCGATCGTCGTCGGTAGGGGGACGGTCTTCTCGGACGATCCGCGCCTGCAGCCGGGCGGGAGGGCCGGCCGGTCACCCAGCCGGATCGTGATCGACACGCGACTCGCCGGCGATCCGGACTGCAGGCTCGCGCGGCTCTTCAGATCGGAACGAGGACGGGGGCTCGAGCCCGCTGAGGCCGTGGCCGGCAACTGGTCGCTCGTTCGATCGGGCGGGCGTTCCCGATGGATCCGCAGGCCCCGGCTGATCGTCGCCTGCTCCAACCCGTCCCCTCGAAGGGCCGCTCTCTTTCGTAGGAAGGGCTGGGAGGTATGGAATCTGCCGGCGCGGGGTGGCGGGGTCGACCTGCCCTCCCTCGCCCGCCATGCGGCTCTCGAGGGCCTTCTGGACCTGCTTGTGGAGCCCGGTCCCCGGCTGGCGGCCGGCTTTCTCCGCGAGGGCCCGGTGGACCGGATCTTCCTCTTCCTGGCCCCGAGGATCGTCGGCGGACCCAACGGGTGGGGAAGCCGCATCGCCGGCCTCCCGCTGCGGCGGGCGGTGAGGACGCCTCTCCTGGAGCTCTCCACCGCGTGCGGTCCCGATCTGGCGCTCCTCTTGCAGCATCGATCGGGGCGCCCGCTCGTCTCGCCCCGCGACGATCCCCGGCGGATGCTGTAGAGTCCATCTGAGGAGTTCGGCCCATGTTCACTGGTCTTGTCGAGGCGATCGGGCGGATCGCCCGAGCCGGGAGCCGGGAGGGAGTCCGGGAGCTCGTCATCCGCTCCCCCTTCGCCCCCGGGGAGCTTCCGGCTGGCTCGTCCGTCGCGGTGCAAGGCGTCTGCCTGACCCTCTTGGAGGATGCCGGGAGCGACGGGAGCTTCCGCGTCCAGGCGGCGGCGGAGACGCTCCGGCGGACGACTCTGGGGAGGTTGCGCGCTGCGGATCGCGTCCACCTGGAGAGGGCCGTGCGGCCCATGGATCGGATGGGCGGGCACTTTGTCCAGGGGCACGTCGATGGAATCGGGGTGCTGCGGCGCGTCGCGCGGCTCAGGGGCGACTGGGTTCTGGAAGTCGAGGCGCCGCCTTCCATCCGGCGCTACATCGTCGAGAAGGGGTCGATCTGCGTCGATGGCGTCAGTCTGACGGTGGGCGCGGTGGGGCCGCGATGGTTCCGGGTCCATATCATCCCG
>VGJL01000290.1 GCA_016867495.1 Candidatus Eisenbacteria bacterium
GACGGGCGCCGGCAACCTCGATGACATCTCCGGCTCGGGAAGGACGAATCCGCGGGACGACTTGACGCGCCACAGGTCGACGCACGACGCCCGGGCCTACGAGATCTGGAGCTACCAGGTTCGTGGGGAGCCGCTCTTCCCCGATCTGGAGCTCGGCATCCGAACAACCGGGCTGAAGTTCATCTTCGTCGACGATCTTGGATACGGGGACATGCGGCTGATCTACACGAACCAATCGGGGGCCTACTGATCGCGCCTCCCCCGGCGCCGATCGGGGCCGGGGCGGAACGCGGAGGGATGGGATGAAGAAGCTATCGCTGCGCGATCTCGAGGTCGCCGATCGCCGGGTCCTCGTGCGCGTGGACTTCAACGTGCCGCTGCGAGGTTCTGAGGTCGCCGACGACACGAGAGTGCGGGCGAGCCTTCCGACGATCCGGCACCTCATGGAGCGCGGGGCCCGAACGGTCCTCGCATCCCATCTCGGGCGACCCAAGAAGGGGCCGGACCCGAGCCAGAGCCTCGCTCCCGTGGCGCGCCGTCTGGCGAGTCTCCTGGGCTCGCCGGTCGATTTCGCGCCGGACTGCGTCGGGCAGGCGGCGGAGGAGGCGGCCGCGCGTCTCAAGCCCGGCGGTGTCTTGCTGCTCGAGAATCTCCGATTCCACCCGGAGGAGGAGGCGAACGATGCCGCCTTTGCGCGACAGCTCGCCCGGCTCGCCGAACTCTTCGTGAACGACGCGTTCGGCACGGCCCACAGGGCCCACGCCTCGACCGAAGGCGTGACCCGCTACCTCTCACCCTGCGCGGCTGGATTCCTGATGGAGAAGGAGATCGACTATCTGGGGGGCGTTCTCGAATCGCCGCGGAGCCCCTTCGTGGCTGTTCTGGGCGGATCGAAGGTCTCGGGCAAGATCGATGTGATCGAGCATCTCCTGCCCAAGGTCGACGCGCTCCTCATCGGCGGCGCCATGGCCTTCACCTTCCTGCGCGCGCTCGGTCGAGGGACGGGTCGCTCCCCGGTGGAGGAGGATCGCATCGGCCTGGCGGCCGAGATCCTCGCCAAGGCGGGCCGCGAGCATGTCGATCTGAGGTTGCCGAAGGACTTCCGCGTGAGCGCGTCTGCGGACGGGAGCGACCCGGGCGCGATCGCGCCGGCCGATGCGATCCCGGCGGATCGAGCGGGAGTCGACGTCGGCCCCGCCACCATCGACGACTACGCCGGGCGGATCCGCAGCGCAGGAACGGTTCTCTGGAACGGCCCCATGGGGATCTTCGAGGTTCCCGCGTTCGCGGACGGCACCCTCGGCGTGGCGCGCGCGATGGCGGAGGCCACGCGGGCGGGCGCGACGACGGTGGTGGGCGGGGGGGACTCCGCTTCCGCGGTGGCGCAGGCCGGACTCGAGGGCTCGGTGAGCCATGTCTCGACCGGGGGAGGCGCCTCGCTTGAGTTCCTGGAGGGCAAGACGCTCCCGGGCGTCGCCGCTCTGACGGAGGGAAGGCCCTGAGATGGAACGCCGCGTGCAGATCGTAGGCAACTGGAAGATGAACGGAACCGTGCGGGAAGCGAGGGAGCTCGTGCATGCCCTGGTCGCAGGCTCAGCCCCCATCCTCCCCACGGTCGACCTGGTGGTCTGTCCTCCATTCACCTCCCTCGCCGCGGCGCGGGAGGCGCTCGATGAAGGAGGAGGAAAGATCATCCTGGGGGCGCAGGACCTGCACCCCGAGCCGAAGGGCGCGTTCACAGGGGGGATATCCGCGCCCATGCTCGTCGATCTCGGAGTCGCCGTCGTCCTCGTGGGACACTCCGAGAGACGGACGCACTTTGGCGAGGGAGGGCCCCTGCTGCTGCGCAAGCTGCAGGCCGCGCTCGACGCGGGGCTCTCTCCGATTCTCTGCATCGGCGAGAGCCTCGAGCAGAGGGAGCAGGGGATGATGGGGCCGACCCTCGACGGGCAGCTCGCCGAGACGCTGCTCCATCTCCCGCCTTCCGCCCTGGAGCGGGTGACCCTGGCCTACGAGCCTGTCTGGGCGATTGGAACGGGACGCAACGCGACTCCGGAGCAGGCGGAAGGGGCTCACGCCCACATCCGCCACTGGATCGACGGGCATATCGGGAAGAGCGCCGGCACCGCGATGAGGATCCTGTATGGGGGAAGCGTCAACGGCGCCAACGCCCGGGGTCTGATGGGCCGGGCGGGCGTCGATGGAGTCCTGGTCGGGGGGGCCAGCCTCGCGGCGTCGGAGTTCCTCAAGATCGCCGGGGCGGCCGCTCTGTGATGCCTCTCCGACGGAGGGTCTTGACGACAGTCAAGCGGTCGCGATAGCGTATATGTTTGCTGATCAGTGAAAGGTGGTATCGATGCTCTACGTCCTCGTCCTGGTCGTCCACATCGTTGTTGCGGTCCTGCTAATGGTCGTCGTCCTCCTCCAAGCTGGTAGGGGAGGCGGACTTGCAG
>VGJL01000291.1 GCA_016867495.1 Candidatus Eisenbacteria bacterium
CCGATGAGACCGACCCCGCTCCCGGCGGATCCGATCACCCAGGCAGGAGGGTTCAGAGTGGGATTGATCGGCACGAGGAGCGAGAGGAAGTTGAACAGCCAGAGCCGGCCGACCAGCGTCGCGCCCGATGCCTCGACGCCGGCGGGGTACTCGCCCGCGGGCCTGTGGAATCCCGGCCCGACCGCGCGCAGGATCAGATAGACGGCCGTGGCGACAGCGATCGCCAGCAGCGCGCGTCGCGCGGAGAAGTCCGCCGGGAGCGCGCGCGATGCGATCGGCGGGCGCGACGGGGAGTCAACCGTCCCGGATCGAGAACGGAGTGGGCCGGCGTTTCCTGACGGGTCGAGAGAGAAACGACCCAGTGCCGCCCACAGGATCGCCGCCCAGAGGACTCCGATCGCGGAGGACTCCTTCGAGAGAAGCGCGAAGAGCCACAAGACGCCGACGATGACGGGCCGTTGCCTGGGGGCGAAGAGGACCGCCATGGCTCCGATGAGAAGGCCGGTCGCCAGAAGGTCGGGCGTCGCGGAGATCCAGCCGAAAGCGTCGGCCAGGGCCGGATGGACGGCGAAGAGAGCCGCTCCCCACATCGCCCTGGGGCTCAGCCTGCGGAGGAGGAGAGCAAGAACGACGCTCGTCCCGGCGTGCAGAAGACCGGAGAGGATCCTGAACGGGAGGGGATGCGCGCCGAAGAGGAGCAGGAGAAGCCCATGGAGCAGGGTCGCCAGTGGCCGGTAGTAGGCCGATCCGTCCTCGGTCAGGATGATCGATCCCCAGCCATGGCCCTCCATCAGGAGGCGGGGGAGATTTCCGGGATCGCGGAGGACCGGGCTCTGGAGAATGAGCCAGCGATCGTCCCAGACGAACCCTCCGCCGAGGGCCGGGAGCGAGACCAAGAGGCCCAAGGCGCCCGCAATCCACGGACTCGCCCCGAAGAGTGTCCCGCGAGGCGCATCGGTCGCTCGGGCCTTGTCGCGTCTCTGCACTCGCTCCCTCCTCACGACATCGGCGCTTATCGTAGGTGAGCGGCGGGCCTCTGTCTTGAGCTTTCCTGTCGCCCTCTTTCCGATTGACCCGAGAGACCCAGATGCGAGTAGAGTTCGTGTTCCGCTGAAGAGCCGAAGTAGGCGCCGCCGCCGCAGGCCGGGGAATGGAAGGAGAGGCCCTTGCGAACGAGATTCGCTCCCATCATCGCCGCCGCTGTCCCGATGCTCCTGATCGCCGCCTGCAGCAGCAACACCGAGAAGATCGAGTCGAAGGCGAGCCTCTCCCAGGCGAAGTCGACTCAGGGCGCTTCCCCGTCTTCCGCGAAGGGCCACGCCGCCGAGGCAGGCTCAGCCGTCTCTCTCAACAACCTGACTTGGGATGTGCCTCCCGGGTTCGAGGCTCAGGAGCCGTCCAACCCGATGAGGATGGCGCAGTATCGAATTCCGGCCGGGAAGCCCGAGACGCGCGATGGAGAGCTCGCCATCTTCTTCTTCGGGGAGGGTGGCGGCGGAGAGACGCAGGCGAACCTCGAGCGCTGGGCGGGGCAGTTCAAACAGGAGGACGGCGGCGATCCGATGCGGAAGGCCGCGCTCGACTCATGGAGGACCGCGGCGGGCCTCAAGATCTCGACGATCGATCTGTCGGGCCGGTACGAGACGGCCATGATGGGCGCGCCCTCGATGAACGAGTCCGGGTGGAGGTTGTACGGCGCTGTCGTCGAAGGCCCAGGCGGGCCTTGGTTCCTCAAGGCGGTCGGGCCGGATGATCTGATCGCATCCTCGCGCCCCGTCCTTCGCGCCCTTCTTGAAGGGCTTCGAGGGGGGGAGTGAGTTTCGCGATTCTCAGGGGATTTCGAAGTGGCTTCGCAGAGAGGCTAGCGCGTCACCGAGAGCGGCCTGATCGAAGATGCACGTGACCGAGGAGACCGATGTCGAGATCGCCAGGATGTTGATACCCGCCTCCGCCAGGGCATTGAAGACCCGCGAGGCGACGTTGGGGATCTCCCGGAAGTGCGGGCCGAAGACGGCGACCGAGGAGATGGCCTCGCGCGTCACGACCTTTTGCGCTTGCAGCTCGTCGCCGAGTCGCTCGACTTCGCGCAGCGCTTCCTCGAAGCGCAGCATGCTGACGCAGGCTGTGATCGAGGCGCCTCCGCCAAGGTCGGGAGAACAGGAGATGAAGTCGACGTTGATCTCGAGAGCGCCGATCGCCTCGAGGATCTTGCCTGCGACGCCTGGATTGTCCGGCGCCCCCTGGAAGGAAACCATCCCGAGGTCCTGGGTGACGAGCACCCCTCCGATCTTCATCTTCTGCAACTGCAAGAGCGTTCCTCCCGCCGCGGCCTCACTCTGACCTGCCCGCCCGCCTACTCCGGAGGGAGCATGACCTCCGCCAGCGTCCCTTTCCCCTCCGTGCTGTCGATGCGTATCCGGCCCATGTACTTCCTCAGGAGCTTCTGCACGA
>VGJL01000292.1 GCA_016867495.1 Candidatus Eisenbacteria bacterium
TGCAGGTCGCAAGGAGGATGAAAGCCATTGCCAACGCGGCCAGTAGTCCTCGCTTCATGACGCACCTCCATCTGATTCATCCGGCAGCGGCTCGGAACCCTTGCGGACCCGAGGGATCGGGCACCACGCGAGGAACTGCTCGAGCCGCTCCGGAGGGATCCTCAAGAATCGCACAAGATCCGGCTTCTGCAGCATGCGCTGGCCGAAGGCGGCGAGCGCTAGATTCACGAATCTCTCCGGCAATCCGGTGGGGCGCCTCTCATCCACCCGCCGGGAAGCCCTGAGCCGCGACGCCGGCGGGGCCTGCTCCGATCTCCGCATGTCGAGATCCGCGAGACGCCGCCACAGAACCGCAGGGGCCACCTCGCAGACCTCCGCCATGTGGACGATGCCGCTCCTTCTCGACTCTTCGTCCACTCCGTCCCCCACCGGCTCGATCGCGAAGGTCCTCACCAGCTCCTGCGGCAACAGCAAGGCTCTCGCGAATCGATCGGCGCGAATCTCCTCCTGCGAGGAGGACAGATTCTCCAGGTTCGAGCGCCTCCATCGGCAGAACCGGCTTCGATAGGGATTCACATCCATCACGAGATGGCCATACTCGTGTGCGAGAATGAAGCTCGCTTCCCGGCTCCCCTCGGCCGCCCCAACCAGCAGAGAGGGCCCCAGCTCGCCGAGATAGTGGAACCCCCCAGTCAGTATATCGGGCGATTCCGGGCCGCGGTCTCGCCGCAACACCTTGATCCCGCGCTCGTCCAGGGCATCGAGGAGCGACTCCGCGGGCTCCATTCCGAGCGATAGCAGTCCCCGCTCTTCGTTGGCGAGCGCCTCGACATCGGCGCTCGGCAGATCGAGATGGACTGGAAGCTCGAAGAAAACCTCGCCCTGGATCAGCCGCTCGAGAAAGGCGAACTGATGGGTCAGTCGAACGAACTCGAGCAGTTCGATGCGCTCCGCGGCGGTCGGGGGAGGATCGGCGACGAAACCCTCGATCTCCAGGAGCGTCCCCTCCAGGACAATCTCCCCGAACGGGTAGTCCTCCAGCTCGCGGATCCGTCTGGCCATCTCCCCTCCATCGCCAATCGTAGGCTGATGGCGCGAAGCATGGTAGCCCCTGCAGGCGGGGGCCGGCCGCCCCCTCCGCAACCGGAGTTCAGCCGGCCCGGCCGCTCTCGTCCCTTACGATGGCCGCGAGCGCCGCCACGCGATCGCGATCGACGGGGGCTTCGATCCTCCCTCCCTCCTTGATCCAGCCTCCCACGATGAAGCCGTCGCAGTGCGGGGCCAGGAGCCGCGCCGAGTCGGGGTCGATTCCACTGGCGGCAAGCAGGGGGATCCCGGGGGCGACGCGGCGCGCGCGGATCAGCCGCTCGGGATCGACCGGCGAGCCCGTCCGCGGGCCCGTCACGAGGATTCCATCGGCCATGCCCCGCTCCGCCAGGTCGAGGACTTCCTGTTCGATGGGACGCTCGACCAGCGGGGCCGAGTGCTTCACGGCCACATCCGCCAAGATCGAGACGGCGGCTCCCAGGCTCCTGCGGAGCCGGAGAGTCTCATCCGCTCTTCCCTGGAGGATCCCCTGATCGGAGACAACCGCGCCCATGTGGACGTTCACCCTGATGAACGAAGCGCCCGCTGCGTGCGCGATCGAGAGAGCGGAAGCCGCATCGTTGCGGAGAACGTTGACTCCAAGGAGAAAGCCGGCCGGGGCCCTATCGCGCAAGCGAGACACGATTGTGGCCAACGCGGCCACCGTCACGGGGGGAACACGATCGCCGTGAAAGGGGCTGTCCCAGAAGTTTTCGACGACGGCGCCGTCGCCGCCCCCGGCAATAATGGCGGCTAGATCTGCGCTCGCGTGACTCATCACTTCATGCATGTCTCCGCGACACCCGGGGCTTCCAGGCAGCGGTCGCAGGTGCACCATACCCAGCAAGACCGGAAGGGGGCGGCCTCCGGGGAAGGCCACGCCGGGGCCGCGAGAGAAAGCCGTTCCTGTCATCGCGCCAAGAGAGTGTAGCCGATTCCGACCTTCACATCGGGGGCGTCGTCGAGGCCGATCGCGGCCTCCAGGAAGAGCGGATACTCGTCCAGCTCCAAGCCCGCGACCGCGTGCCATCCGATCTCGAATTCGCTCTCCGCTTCCATGAACACGACCTGCATGGTCAGAATCCCGCCCGCGTAGAGGCGACCGATATCAGGAACCGGATATCTGTAGACCAGATCGGGACTGATGGCCAAGAGCGTCAAGTCGTCCCCGAAACCTAGCGTCGCGCTCGGGCGGAACCCTAGGTCGCCGGCCAGAATGCTCAGGTCGAGGTGAGTGCCGAAGAACACTTGGTCCGGGTCGTCCGAGAAGCCGCCCCGGAGGCCCCAGCCTGCCGTGGTTGTCGGAGGCGCCGCCTGAGCCCCCCCCGGCGCAGATCGCCAGGATCCCGGAAACGATGC
>VGJL01000293.1 GCA_016867495.1 Candidatus Eisenbacteria bacterium
TAGGAGGCCGGAGGTGCGTGGGGTGGTCGATCGCATAGGTGGCGCGACCGTTCACTCGCACATAGAACTCCTCGCCGCTGGGTGCCCCCAAGAGATCGGTGAGGAACCGTCCTCGGCTCATTCCGAGGGCCGCATGGCGGTAGGTCGCCGCTACGCTCTTCAAGAGACCCGCGGTGCTGGGATCGACGCCGGGGAGCAGGACCGACGCATGTTCCTCGAGAAGAAGGTCGATCGCCTCGAAGAGGGCCGCGGCATCTCCATCCAAGACGACCCTCCGGAGGTCTGCCGCGCCCTCCCAGTCCTCCCAGTTGTTGAAGATCGAGTCCGCGATCGAGACGGCGCCGCTCAGATGAAGCGCGTCGCGCGCATGCCTCTCCACCAGGAAGCAGAGGTTTCTGCGAAACGCGGTCTCCTCGATCTCCGCTCCGCGAGTCTCGCCGGCCTCGCGCCCGTTGCCGATCAGGACGCGATACCGCCCGCTCGACGACGGGAATCTTGTCGCCGTCGAGGAGACGGGCTCGCCCGGCCTGGGCAGCGCCGCGCGCGCCACGAGGAATGATCCGGCCTCGACTCCCGAGTGATACTCCCTCATCGTGCAGCCGTACTCGATCGTGTAGGGATTCCGGATCACCGGGCTGTCCGTGCCGGCATCGCCCCAGAGCAGCAGGGGGGGAAGGATGGTCCCCGCGGTGTCCGCCCCTCCTGCAAGGGCTCTGAGTCTTGACGCGAGCCGGGTCTGAAGGCTGACCCTGTAGAAGTTGGTCAGATAGTGGAAGTCCCCGGCCGCGACGGCGCCGCGGATCAGGCCTGTCTCCATGTCGGCGGCGTTCGCCACCGCCTCCGCGGCGGCCCGCCGATCTGGGTCGGGAAGGGCGATCAGGTGGGGATCCGTCTCGACGAGGAACTTGATTGTCGATCGCGCGCCCAGAGAGACTTGCGCGCTCTCGGGGGCGACGCAGCCCAGGAAGATCGGCGGCCCGGCCGCGATCTTCGCCACCAGCGGTTGCCAGGCGGCGCCGTGATCCACGCGAATGGCAAAACTCCCGTCCGCCTGCAGCGGGACTCCTCCGAGGGTCGAGCGAACCTCCACGTTCGTGAGCGAGGCAGGCAGCCGCTCCTCCGCCGGGATCGAACCGACCACCAACCGCCCCGGCGACGGCTCGGGGATGTCGATTACGGGCCGCGCGGCATCGCCGCAGCCCGAGAGGGCCGCCAAAGAGAACGCGGCGCAAAGAAGCAGCCGGTCAAAGAAGGTATCGCGGCGGTGGGGAGACCTGGAGGACTCGGGGGGGGGCATCGACGACCTCCCGTCGGCAAGCGCCGATCTTCTTCGGGCTCCCCCGGCAATCGGATCTTACCGTGGCGGGCGATGTCTGTCCATCACCCCGTCACGCTCACCCCGTCACGCTCTCAAGCGGCTCGATGGCTGCCCCGGAGGCCGCATCCGGGCGGGCCGTCACATCTCCATGGCTGACGCGATCACTCCTTCAGAGAGGCGGCACCGCCGGTAAGGCCGCGAAGCGCCGCCAGCGTCTCATCGTGGAGACGGCCGTTCGTGCAGACCATGGTTCCCCTGTAGATCGAGCGCTCGCCCTCCAGGGACGTCGCTCGCCCGCCGGCCTCCTCGACAATGACCAGCAGGGGCGCCAGGTCGTATGGCCTGACGGAAGGATCGATGGCGATCTCCCCGCTCCCCTGCGCGACCAGGACATGCTGGAGAAAGTCGCCGAATCCTCTCGAGCGAGCGCATCGCCGGGCCAGGGCGAGGAGGTTGAGCGGCGCCGCATTCTCCTCTCCCTCGCGCCCCGCCCTCGACTCCGCGAGACTTCCATGGAAGAGCGTTGCCTCTTCCAGCCGCTCGACCCCTGACACGCGCATGCGCCGCTCTCCGTGGTAGGCCCCTCCTCCCCTCGCGGCGGTCCACCGCGACCCGAGGGCCGGCGCCGAGACGAGGCCCGCCACGATCTCCTCGCCGACCTCGATCGCCATGAGGGTCGCAAAGATCGGGATGCGCCGCGCGAAGTTCACGGTGCCGTCGATCGGATCCAGGATCAGTCGCGCCACGCCGGCGCCAGGACTGATCCCCCGCTCCTCGCCGTATACGCCAAGCTCCGGATGGCGCGCCTGGACCAGCGACCGGATCGCCTCCTCGATTTCCTCATCGGCCGCCGTGACCGGCGTCCGATCAGGTTTCTCCCGAACCGGGAGCGACGGCGCTCCAAACCAGCGGAGGGCGATCTCGTCCGCGCGATTCGCGAGATCATTGAGAAACGGAAGCCACTCCCGCTCCTTCGTCACGTCCTCGCGCCTCCCGGGCGGTTCCCGGCGAGCTTGGCGAGGAAGTCCTCGCGGCCGGGACAGAAGATGTCCACCATGATGAATGGCTCGTCGCCCAGGCACGCCGCGCTGTG
>VGJL01000294.1 GCA_016867495.1 Candidatus Eisenbacteria bacterium
CCCCGACCCCTCCACCTGGCGCATCCAGTTGTGAATCGCTTGGCGCGACACCCCAAAGACACGAGCGGCCTCCGACGGACCCATCCCCTGACGAATCGCCAACACGACTCGCCGCCTCAGAATGTCGGATCTGACATATCATCGGAACATGAGCCCGAAGGACAAACCCCTGGTCTGGCTCAGCGGGGAGGTGAAGAGCTAGCCGTTCTCGAAGGAGGCAAGGATTGAGGCGTGGTTTCTCCTTCGAAGGCTTCAGAAAGGCGAGCGGTTGGGTATGCCGCACTCGCGGCCGATGCCTGGGATCGATGCGAGGTGCTATGAGCTGCGGATCTAGGATGCTGCGGCGACGTGGCGCATCATCTACCGGACCGACCGAGATGCGGTCGTGATCGCCGAGATCTTCAGCAAGACAACCACCCGCACACCGGTCTCGGTAGCCGCGACGTGCAAGAGGAGGCTTCGGGAGTACGATCATGCGTGAAGAGAAGAAGAAGCGACTCGAAGAGCGCGGATGGCGAGTCGGCACGGCACGTGGGTTCCTCGGCCTCTCCGCAGAGGAGGAGGCTTTGATCGAGCTCAAGCTGCAGCTCGCGGCGAGCCTTCGCCGGCGGCGTCTTCGCCGGCGGCTTACACAGACCGACCTCGCGAAGATCTTGAAGTCAAGCCAGTCGCGCGTCGCCAAGATGGAAGCGGGGGACCCTTCCGTCTCGGTCGATCTGCTCGTCCGATCCCTGATCGCCCTCGGGGCCTCGCCCCGCGAGCTGGCCCGCGCGATCTCATAGACCGGTCGTGATCCGAAATGCGGAGGCGGCCTGCTGCGGAGACGAGAGGCGCTTAGGGCGAGCCCGGTCGCCGTCTCCGGCGGCGGACGGGGACCGGAAGGGGAGGGTGCGGCCCACGAGAGATCGGGTGCCGATACCACGAGTTCGCGCCCCCCCGAATCCGCCCCTTGTTTTCCAGGAAATCGCTCTTGCAAAATAGAAATCGGATTCTATAATGCAAGGCATGATCGCGCGGCTTGTTCGGCGCCTGGTTCAGCAACGCTTGTCGGCCTACCCGGCGGTGGCCCTTATCGGGCCGCGCCAGTGTGGCAAGACCACTCTCGCGCGTTCGCTGGACGGGATCTATTTCGACCTCGAACAAGAATCCGAGCGCCTCAGGCTCGACCTCGAGTGGGATCGCCTCGCGGCCGGGAAGGACCTCGTGATCTTGGACGAGGCTCAAGGGTGCCCGGACACCTTCGCTCGTCTGCGCGGGACCATCGACCGAGATCGCAAGCGGAAGGGTCGCTTCCTGCTTCTCGGATCCGTTTCCCCCTCGCTGATGATCCGCGTCTCCGAGTCGCTGGCGGGCCGCTTGTCGCTTGTCGATCTGACCCCGCTCCTCTTCAACGAGCTCCGAACAAAGGCATCGCGCGAGCGCCTCTGGTTGTGCGGGGGCTACCCCGATGGCGGGGTGCTGAGGGCCGGACCGTATCCGCGTTGGCAACTGGATTACCTGGCTCTTCTGACGCAGCGCGATCTCCCGACCTGGGGTTTGCCCGCGAGGCCGCGGACGACCGATCGGCTGCTCCGCATGCTGGCCGCGCTTCACGGGCAGGTGTGGAATGCCACGCAAGTGGGCCAGAGCCTCGGGCTCTCGTACCACACCGTCAACAGCTACCTGGACTATCTGGAGGGGGCTTTCCTGATCCGCAGGCTACCTTCCTACCAGGCGAACATCCGCAAGCGTCTCATCAAGAGCCCCAAGATCTATTGGCGTGATAGCGGGCTCCTGCATGCTCTCTTGAATGTCTCGAACGAACGGCGCCTGCTCAGCCAACCATGGGTCGGCGCGAGCTGGGAAGGCTTCGTGATCGAGCAGGCGCTGGGTGAGCTCTCCGCGCGTGGACGAAGTTTCACGGCTCACTACTTTAGGACCGGTGACCAACACGAAATGGACCTCGTGTTGGATTTCGGGAAGGAGTGTTGGGCTGTCGAGGTGAAGCTCACATCCTCCCCCTCACCGGAGGATATGGCGCGGCTGGACAAAGCCGCTGACCTTATCAAGGCGTCGCGGCGCTTCCTGGTTTCGCAGACCGGCCGTTCGAGCGGAGACGACCGCCGCATCTCCTGCAACCTGTCGACGTTCCTGAAACACCTGAGAGATGACGGGTCGTGAGAGGGACGCGGGATCCTGGGAGTGCTGCCTGAACCATGGTCGTGCTCGGCACACGGTTCCCCGACTCCCTCCTTGACCCTCCCCGTCGATCGGCTAGAATGGGATTCGTCTTCCGGAGGGATGGCCGAGCGGTTGAAGGCGGCGGTCTTGAAAACCGCTAACCCGTTTAGGGTTCGTGGGTTCGAATCCCACTCCCTCCGCCGGCGAGGGCGCGGGGGGATGGGAAGTAGGGCGAGGGGATTCGCG